>NZ_JAXIOO010000002.1:0-160157 GCF_049311065.1 Arthrobacter sp. 7Tela_A1
GGTATTTTTTGCGTGGGGGGTCCCCGGGGGCGCCGACCCCGGGCGTCTTGGGCGGACTCAACGGCCGGTCCCGCCCCGGCGGGCGGCGGTACCGGCCTTTCATCGTCGGTGGTGCGCTCTGTCCGCGCCGCTCCTAGTGCTGCGAGCGGCGGCTGCGGGCCGAGATCAACAGGGCCAGCGGGATCAGCAGCAGGACCACCGGGATCAGGACCGCCAGGATGGCCGGGGAGGTGAGGATTTCTCCCGGTGTCATGGCGGAGGTGCGTTCCATCATGGTTCCGGCGCCGGCGGAGATTTCACCGTTGCCGTCGGCGAGCGTGACGGTGCCGTCGGCCAGCTTCCCGTTGCCTTCAGCCAGGTCCGCGGCGCCGGTCTTCAGCGTGGTGGTGCCGTCCTTGAGCGTCTTGGCGCCGTCGTCCAGCTTGACCATGCCTTCGTTCAGGGAATCGGAGCCGGAGAGCAGGCGGCCGGAGCCGTCGGCCAGCTTCGCGTTGCCTTCGGAGAGCGAATAGGCGCCGGCTTCCAGCGTGCCGAGGCCCGTGGTGAGGGTTCCTGCTCCGTTGGCGAGCTTCGCGTTGCCTTCGGAGAGGCTGTAGGCGCCGGACTCCAGGGTCACGAGGCCCTGGTTGAGGTTCTGTGCCCCTGCCTGCAGGGTCTTTGCGCCGGAGGTCAGGTCGGCCCCGCCTGCAGCCAGCTGTCCTGCGCCGGCCTGGAGCTTGGGTGCACCTGCAGCAATTGCTTCGGCGCCCGTTGCCAGTGCGGGCGCCTTCTCGTCGAGCTGAGCCAATCCGCCGGCGAGCAGCTGTGAACCTCCCAAGAGTCCCTTTTCAGGAACGAATGTGCCTGTCTCTTCTTGGAACCCCTTCAGGCCGAGATCAATCCCAACTACAAGTCGCTCTAAACCTTCGAGCTTGTCAGCGGCCTTAATGAGTTTGGCCCCCATCGGTGTAGCCGCGCCGCCAACTAGAACCGCGGCCCCGCGTAGCTCAGCGGCACCAGCGGATGTGCCGTTCGGGCTGTACTCAGAGAGGTCATCAGCGATCTGGGCAGCGACGCTGGTTGTTGCATCTCCGGGGACCTGGGGCGTATTGATAACTCCGTAGACCCTTTGGACGCCAGCAGAAAGGCCGCCAGCCCCTTCAGACAGCTGCGCGATTGCAGCTACGGCTTCGTCAGCACCGGTGGCCAGCTGCGCAGAACCGTCAACCAACGGCTGCATCTCTGACTGCAGCTGCTGGGCACCCGCAGTGAGCTGCTCGGCACCGGCAACCAGTTGGCCGCTGCCCCCGGCAACCTTTTCCGAACCTTCACGGGCAGTGGTCGCGCCGGTAGCAAGCTGGTTGGCACCTTCCGAGGCAGCGTACGCACCATTGGCCAGAGTCGAAGCACCCGTGTAGGCATTCGTGGCGCCGGTGGCGAGCTTGTTGGCACCCTCGGAAGCGGCAGCAGCGCCGTCGTTCAGGGTGGCCGCGCCCTCGTTCAATGACGTGGCGCCGGTCTTGGCGGTACCGATGCCCTTGGCCAGGGTGTCGGCGCCGTCGTCCAGCTTCGCGCTGCCGGCAGCAACCTTGTCGGCACCTTCCTTCGCAGCAGCAGCGCCGTCCTTCAGGTCACCGGCACCGGCGGAGGCGCGCTCCGCCCCTTCGGACAGCTGGGCAGCACCGTTGGAGACCTGGTTCGTAAAGAGCACAAAGAAGGTCAGCAACAAGACCAGGAACAGGGCCAGGAGGCCGGTCAGGATGGTGTGCGGCCGGTTAGTGGACCGGCCGGACGTGGAACTCGTCATTGAATATCCCTTTTCTGGTTCTACTTCGGTCTTGAGACCGCTCGGACTGCGGGCAGTGCCGTGCGGCCCCCGCCTTCGTGGTGCGACGTCCGGGTCTGCCCTGCGTTATGTGGTGTCTTTTGCAGGGGTTACCGGCCGGTAGGAATGTGATGTCGGTTACATCTAACTTACTCTTCGGTAACAACGCAAGGGTTTCGGAAAAATAGTTACCCGCCGGTAGGTTGCAGTTCCCGCACGAGTGTGGTCTCACGTCAGGCGGCGTGTCGGATACCCCGGCGGGACGGAATGCACCATGCTGGGGCGCACAGGCCGGGGGCGCCCGGGGGGCCCCCGGCCAGCCAAATGACGTGCTGTGCGAACTGGGAGTGCATTATGAGCTGGCTGGACCGTGACCGCATCATCGCCCCGCCGGGATTCAACCGCTGGCTGATCCCTCCGGCAGCGCTTGCCGTTCACCTCTGCATCGGCCAGGCCTACGCCACCAGCGTGTACAAGACCGCACTGGTGGAGTACTTCGATGCCAGCCTCACGCAGATCGGCGTGATCTTCTCCGTCGCCATCGTGATGCTGGGCCTCTCGGCAGCCATCATGGGTACCTGGGTGGACCGGAATGGTCCCCGCAAGGCCATGTTCGTCTCGGCAGTCTTCTGGTCCGGCGGCTTTATGGTCGGGGCACTGGGCATCTTCACCCAGCAGCTCTGGCTCGTCTACGTGGGCTACGGATTCCTTGGCGGCATCGGGCTGGGCATCGGTTATATCTCTCCCGTCTCCACCCTGATCAAATGGTTTCCTGACCGGCCCGGCCTCGCCACAGGCATGGCAATCATGGGCTTTGGCGGCGGCGCGTTGATAGCGAGCCCCGTTTCCTCGGCCCTGCTGGCCTTCTACGATCCGGACTCCGGATCCGAAGGATGGGTAGCCAGCGGCGACGCCGTCGGCAAGCTTTTCCTCACGCTCGGCGTCGTCTACCTGCTCTATATGCTTTACGGGGCATGGACCATCCGGGTGCCCGCAGACGACTGGAAGCCAAAGGGCTTCGACCCGGCCACCGTGGCAAAGAAGCCGCTGGTCACCACATCCAATGTGTCGGCGTCGAACGCCATCAAGACGAAGCAGTTCTGGCTGGTCTGGATCGTGCTGTTCTGCAATGTCACGGCGGGCATCGGCATCCTGGAGCAAGCCGCACCGATGATCCAGGACTTCTTCCGCCAGCCCGACGGTGCCTCACTGGTCACCGCAGCGGTGGCGGGCGGCTTCGTCGGCCTGCTCTCCATCGGCAACATGGGCGGCCGGTTCGTCTGGTCCTCCACCTCCGACATCATCGGCCGCAAACGGATCTACATGGTCTACCTCGGGGTGGGTGCTGTCTGCTACGTGCTGCTGGCGCTCTTCGGATCCACGTCCACCATCCTGTACGTGCTGCTGGCCTTCGTGATCCTCTCCTTCTACGGAGGCGGATTCGCTACCGTTCCGGCCTACCTGCGGGACCTGTTCGGCACGTTCCAGGTGGGGGCCATCCACGGCCGGCTCCTCACCGCGTGGTCCGCCGCCGGAATAGCCGGACCGCTGATCGTGAATTCGTTCCTGGATGCGCAGGGAACACCGGGTGAACTGACCGCCGAGGCCTACCAGCCGGCACTGCTGACCATGGTGGGACTGCTCATCATCGGTTTCATCGCCAACCTGCTGATCAAACCGGTGTCCGACAAGTACCACGAGTCCACGGGCAAGCCGCAGGCCGCATCAGATGCCCCCGCAGACGGGCAGCAGCCCGAGGCTAAAACCGCCGTACAGGAAGGAAACCGATGAGCAAGGTTCAACTAACCATTAGCTGGGCGCTGGTAGGCATCCCACTGGCCTACGGCGTTTTCCAGACGCTCACCAAGGCCGCAGCACTCTTCGGCTGAAGGAATGCACGGCCCGGGCAGCCCCAGCAGGCGCCGCGGGCTGTGCATTTCGCGCAGCGGTGCAACGCTTAAAGGGCAAATCCATCCACCCGTGCGGGCGGGATCTGTCGGCGCGGAGTTAGGAGTACGCCATGAAGGCTCTTCAGTATCGCAGCATCGGCTCCGCCCCCGAAGTCGTGGAGATCGACACTCCGGAGCCCGGACCCGGGCAGATCCGCTTGAAGGTGACAGCGGCCGGCGTGTGCCATTCGGACGAGTACATCATGTCCCTGCCTGAGGATGAGTACGTCTACGGCCTGCCCCTGACGCTGGGCCATGAAGGCGCCGGAACGGTGGACATGATCGGCGCGGGCGTGAAGTTCATCGAAGAAGGGCAGCCGATGGCCATCTACGGGCCCTGGGGCTGCGGGATCTGCTACGAATGCTCCTCGGGCCGGGAGAACTACTGCCGGAACGCAGCCAAATTCGGCATCGCACCTCCCGGGCTCGGTGCACCCGGAGCCATGGCCGAGTACATCATTGTGGACAGCTCCCGGCACCTGATTCCACTCGGCGACCTGGACCCGGTGAAGAACGTTTCCCTGACAGATGCGGGGTTGACGCCCTATCACGGAATCAAGGGATCCCTGGAGAAGCTGCACTCCGGTGCCACCGCCGTCGTTATTGGCGTGGGCGGCCTGGGGCACGTGGCCATCCAGATCCTCCGCGCACTCACCAGCGCCACGGTCGTTGCGCTGGACATTGACGAAGCAAAGCTGAATCTCGCCAGCGACGTCGGTGCCCAGTACACCTTCCCGTCCGAAGCCGGTGCAGCGACCATGGTCAGCGACCTTACCGATGGCCTGGGCGTTGACGCCGTCTTCGACTTCGTGGCCAACCAGGCCACCCTGGACCTGGGCCAGGCAATGGTCCGCCCGCAGGGCGACCACGTGCTGCTCGGAGCCGGCGCCGGAACCCTGAAGGTAGGACTGGTGTCGGGGGCCGCCTGGGATGTGTCCGTGCGATCGCCATACTGGGGTTCGCGGACTGAGCTGTTCGAAGTCCTGGATCTGGCCCGGCGCGGACACGTCACCGTGCACACCGAGGTCTTTTCACTCGACGACGCTCCGGCAGCCTACGAGAAGCTGAAGAACAACCAACTACTCGGACGTGCCGTCGTCGTTCCGTAATTCTCCCGGTCGGCGAATCAGGCCGAGCCGCCGGCAATCAGCAGACCGCCGTCGAGCGTGAGGATCTGTCCGGTGACCCAGGCGGCGTCGTCGGACGCCAGGAAGGCCGCTCCGGCCGCGACATCCTCCGGGCTGCCCAGCCGGTTCAAGGGATAGGACCCCGCAACCTTCTCCTCGCGGCCTTCATACAGGGCGCGGGAGAAGCGGGTCCTGACGACGGCGGGAGCCAGCGCGTTCACGCGCACTGCCGGTGCCAGTTCGACGGCGAGGGAGCGGGTGAGCTGTTCCAGCGCGGCCTTGCTGATCCCGTACCAGGCGATGCCCTTGGCCGGTGTCTGGGCGCTCACGGAGGACATGTTGATCACCGACCCGCCTCCGTCCAGGAAGCCGGCCCGGGGATGCCTGCACGCCGCCTGCACCCAGCCCAGGGCGGCCAGGACATTCACTTCCGTTATCTTCCGCGCCGCATCCAGATCCAGATCCAGCAGCGGACCGTAGACCGGATTCGTGCCCGCATTGTTCACGAGGACATCCAGCCGGCCGAACTCCCGGGCCGCCAGATCGAGGACCTCGCGCTGATGAATGGGATCTGCTGCGTTCCCCGCGGCCGTCAGGACCGTCCCGTCCGGGAAACCCTCAGCTGCGTCCAGGAGGAGAGGCTCCTCGCGGGCGGTCAGGATCACGCGGGCACCTTCGTCCACGAACCGCCGGGCAATGGCAAGGCCAATGCCGCGGCTGGCGCCGGTGACGACGGCGGTGCGGCCTTCCAGCCGGCGGGAGCGGCCGGGCCCCTGTCCGGCGGAGCTGTTCACGAAGGTCCCTCCCGATTGGCAGCCGTCTGGCTGGGGCGAGTCTTGTCCAGGGGCTGCAGGCGTGTCAAGGCATGCGGTCGGCATATTCGGACGGGTCAAAGCCCCCGCGTTCCATTGACGCCCAGGACAGCGTGTCATTAGGGTCGAGCACAACCTCAGCGGCGATGGCGCCACTGGATCCAGCCAGGGGAGGGCCACCCATGCCGCTCTATGCCTACCGCTGTTCCCACTGCAGCGATTTTGAACTCCATTCACCCATGCAGCAGGTTCGCGATGAGGTTCCCTGCCCGGACTGCGGCGGCGCGTCGAAACGGCTCATCTCCGCGCCTTACCTTTCCAAGGCCTCCTCGAGTGCCTGGAAACTGATCGAAGGCACCGCACGCACTGCCGCGGAACCAGCAGTGGTGACTTCGCCCGGGGCGCGGCCCCGCCGAAGCAGCGGGACAACCTCCAATCCGCTGCACCAAAAGCTCCCCAGGCCTGACTAGATCCTCAGGCCTGACTAGATCCTCAGGCCAGACTCAGGACGCAGTATTCCCTCAAAGGAGAAATCATGCCGAAAGCCGTCTTCCCGCTGGATTCGTCGAAAAAGTTCGAGGACCAGGAAAAACTGGGCCATAACCGGTGGCACCCGGACATCCCGCCGGTGGCCGTGGTGAAGCCTGGAGAGTCCTTCCGCGTTGACTGCAGGGAATGGTTCGACGGCGCGATCGTCAACGACGATTCTGCCGAGGACATCCTGAACGCACCCCTGCTTACCGTGCACAAACTCAGTGGCCCCTTCGGCGTGGAAGGTGCCAAGCCGGGAGACCTGCTGGTAGTGGACATCCTCGACGTCGGGCCCATTCCGCAGGAGGATTCCGGCCCGCTGGCGGGTCAGGGCTGGGGATACACCGGGATCTTCGCAAAAGAGAACGGCGGCGGCTTCCTCACCGACCAGTTCCCGGACGCCTACAAGGCCATCTGGGACTTCGAGGGCCAGACCGCAGCTTCCCGCCACGTTCCGGGGGTCTCTTTTACCGGCCTGATCCACCCGGGCCTGATGGGTACTGCGCCGTCGGCCGCCCTGCTCGCGAAGTGGAACAAGCGAGAGGGCGACCTCATCGCCACGGACCCGCACCGGGTGCCGCCGCTGGCGCTGCCGCCCGAAGCTGAACATGCCGTACTGGGTGGTCTGCCGCGGGAGGACTGGGCCCGGGTGGGCGGCGAGGCGGCGCGCACCGCACCACCGCGGGAGAACGGCGGCAACCAGGACATCAAGAACCTCTCCAAGGGGTCCCGGATCTTCTACCCAGTCTTCGTGGACGGCGCCAACCTGTCGGTGGGGGACCTCCACTTCTCCCAGGGCGACGGCGAGATCACCTTCTGCGGCGCCATCGAGATGGGCGGATTCATCGACCTGCGCGTGGACATCATCAAGGACGGGATGGACACGTACGGCGTCCACGAGAACGCGATCTTTATGCCCGGCAACGTGGACCCGCAGTTCAGTGAGTGGATAGCGTTTTCCGGCACATCGGTAACGCTCGACGGCGAGCAGCGGTACCTGGATTCGCACCTGTCCTACCAGCGGGCGTGCCTGCACGCGATCGACTACCTGACCAAGTTCGGCTACAGCCCGGAGCAGGCGTACCTGCTGCTCGGAGCCGCGCCGATCGAGGGCCGGCTGTCCGGGGTGGTGGACATCCCGAACTCCTGTTCCACGGTCTACATCCCCACGTCGATCTTCGACTTCGACGTGCGTCCGTCGGCCTCCGGGCCGTTCCAGGTTGATCCGGGCATCGGCGCGCCGAGGGCATCCAGCCGCTGACCTGTTGTGCCGGCAGGCTGCCTGCCCCGGGAAACGTCCCGGGCAGGCAGCCTGTGCCAGCTACCGGTAGTTCCGGTGCAGGTTCTCCTTCGGGGTGCCGTCCGTGGCCGTGGTAGAGATCCAGGGGCCGGTGCCCTCGGACTGGTCCAGCACTCCCTCTTCCAGCCAGGTGTAGTTCCCCGCGAGGACCTTCTTGGACAGCCGGTGGTCCTCAGGATCCGAGTTGTTCCAGAGCTCGGTGAACAGGGCGTCCACCCGCACCCGGGACTGGGCGCAGAAGGTGTCGGCCAGCTCGAAGGCCGAGGCACCTTCAGCCGGATCCTGCCGCCGGATGGTCTCGGCCTTCATGCAGGACGCGGACATGGCGAAAAGCTCCGCGCCGATGTCCACGATCCGTCCGAGGAATGCCTGGTGGTGTTCCAGCCCGGCCTGCCAGCGTGCCATGCCGTAGAAGGTGGAGCGGGCAAGCCTGCGGGAGGCGCGTTCGGCGAAGCGCAGATGTTTGGCCAGCGGCCCAAATTCGGCGTACGACGTCGGCACGTTGCCGTGGCCGACGGCCAGGGTGGGCAGCCACTTGCCGTAGAAGCCGCTGGCTTTGGCGCCTGCCTTCACCTTGCTGGTCAGGGATGCGTCCGCGACGGCCAGGTCGCCGGCGGCTTTCAGGTGGGCATCCACTGCTTCCCGGGCAATCAGCAGGTGCATGATCTCCGTGGAACCTTCGAAGACGCGGTTGATGCGCAGGTCGCGAAGCTGCTGCTCGGCCGCCACGGCTCGTTCGCCGCGGGCAGCGAGGGAGGCTGCTGTCTCGAACCCGCGTCCGCCGCGGACCTGGACCAGCTCATCGGCAATGTTGTAGGCCATTTCGCTGGCCCACAGCTTCGCCAACGCTGCTTCGATACGGATGTCCTTGGTTCCGGCGTCGGCCATTTCCGCCGAGAGCTCGAACACCGCCTCCAGGGCGAACGTGGTGGCGGCAATGAAGGAAAGTTTCTTGCCCACGGCCTCGTGCCTGCCAATAGGCCGGCCCCACTGCTCGCGGGCACCGGACCAGCCGCGGGCGATCTTCAGCGACCACTTGCCTCCTGCAGCACACATGGCCGGGATGGACAGCCGCCCGGTGTTCAGCGTTGTCAGGGCGATCTTCAGTCCCTGGCCTTCCTTGCCCACCCGATTCGCGGCCGGGACCCGCACGCCGCGCAGCCGGGTGACACCGTTTTCAATGCCGCGCAGGCCCATGAAGTTGTTGCGGTTCTCCACGGTGATGCCCGGAGCGTCCATCTCCACGATGAAGGCGCTGATGCCGCCCCTCTGGCCGTCGTGCGCCGGGACAGCCGCCATGACTACCACCAGTTCAGCGATCACGCCGTTGGTGGTCCAGAGCTTCACGCCGTCCAGCACATATTCGCTTCCGTCTTCGGAGGGCACCGCCGTGGTGCGCATCCTCGCCGGGTCCGAACCGACGTCCGGCTCCGTGAGCAGGAAGGCGGTGATGGCCCCCGAGGCGCAGCGCGGCAGGTATTCCCGGCGCTGTTCCTCAGTGCCGAAGACCTTGACCGGTTCCGGAACGCCGATGGAAAGATCCGCGGAAACGAGAGCGCCGAGACTGGGATGGACGGTGCCCAGGATCATCAGGGCGCGCCCGTAGTACAGCAGTGAAAGGCCCAGGCCGCCGTACTTTTGCGGGATCTTGATCCCGAAGACACCCAGCTCGGCCAGTCCCGCCAGGTACTCATCCGGAATGACGCCGGTTCGTTCAATGAGCTGGCCGTCCAAGGCAGCGCAGTACTCGGTCAGGTCCGCGAGGAACTTCTCAGACCGCTCCACCTCGGCGGGAGGGAGGGGTGGATGCGGCCGGATCAGGGAGAGGTCGAAATCGCCCATGTAGATTCCCTTGGCGAAACTGGGCCGCTGCTCATCGGTAATTCGGGACGCTTCGGCGACGTCGCGCGCGTCCTTTTCACTCACGCTGCGTTCGCGCAGCCTGCGGACTGAATCGTCTTCTCCGGTATTTTGGGCATCCTGCAAGTTCGTGGAACTCATGTGTTTCCCCTAGGTCAGGGCCGCTCCCCCTGCAGCCTCGGCTGGCTGTGCCGACCATGCTACGCGTTCCTACTGACCGGTAAAGGGGAAGCGGTAAGAACAGGAGTACGCCGTGATGAAACACCTTTCGCGGCGCCGGCCGCCGCCCGCAGCGCAGCGGAACGCAGCACAGAATCGCCTGCGGGTGGACGCCGCCGCCGAAACGGGTAGGGTACCGGGCATGGCTTGGATGGAGACGGAACGGCAGGCACTCGTGCAGACGCTTCACGGCACCGACCCGGACGCGCCCACTCTGTGCGCGGGATGGAACGTTTCGCGGCTGCTGGCCCATCTGGTCCTGCGGGACCAGGAACCCTGGAAGCTCGCCGGTGATGTGCTGCGCCGTGATCCTCCGGGCCGGGAGAAGGCGCTCGGGCTCCTGGTCGAAGAAGCACGCACCGACGCCGGCTACCGTGCACTGGTTGACCGCTTCGCGGCCGGCCCGGCGGCCTGGTCACCGGTGGGCTGGGGCGGGGATGCAGCCAATCTCATCGAGTACGTGGTGCACCACGAAGACATCCGCCGCGGCGCAGGGGACGTGCCGCCCCGTGAACTGCCGCGCGGAGAGGAAGCCGAGCTGAGGCGCCGGCTTCCCGTGATGGCCAAGCTCAGCTATCTGCGCAGTCCCGTCGGCGTCGTGCTGGAACTGCCAACCGGGGAACAGACACGGGTCCGGTCAGGCGGGACGTACGTGACGGTCTCCGGCGGGATCGTTGAACTGGTCCTTCACACGATGGGACGCAGGAGAAACGCCCGGGTGGACATCGCGGGCGATTTCGAGGCACAGCGGGCATTTGCACGCTTCACAGCCCCCGGATAAGTCCCGGGGTTGACACCTGCCCCCCGGTGGCGGTTTGGATTGTAAGTATACTGAGAATTCGGACGCCAAAGTAAAGCTATCTCAGGGGGACCAGGGAATGCAGAACGAGGGGGATTGGGAAGCCATCCGCTTGCTGTCCACGGCCGCGAGGATGCTGCGCCGCGAGATGGATAACAGGCTGCGAGCCATGGGGCTCACCCAGGAACGTGTCACAGCATTGAAAGTCCTGCGTGATGCGGGGCCGATGCGGCGGGCGGAGCTGGCCAGAAGATTGCGTGTGACGGCGCAGACGCTGGGTACAACGCTCGTGAGCATGCGCGAACAAGGGCTCGTTAAGGAACTTGGTGACGGGGCCGGAGATGCTCCCCGCCGGGCTGTGGAGATCTCTGAGCACGGCCGCGTGGCCTTGGACGACGCGATCAAGCTGGAGGGCCAGAGCCTCACCGCCGAGCTCCGGCCGGCGCTGCGGAAGGAGCTGATCACGCTGATCACCGAACTCGAGAGCAGCCGCCAGTACGGCATCGCCGGGACAGCCGGAGCCTCCTAGGGAATCCGCCGGCAGGCAGGTACACGGCTGCGCGGTAACGTTGAATCCATGAGTGAAGGTATCCGGGTAGCGGCAGCGGACGAAATCGGTGAGGGCGAGGCGGTTACCGTCGATGCGCGTACTGCGGGGACGGCGGATGACATCGCCGTCTTCCACAGCGACGACGGCAATTTCTACGCCCTCAATGACACCTGCACCCATGAAGAGGCGTCGCTGGCCGAAGGCTGGATTGAAGACGGCGAGGTGGAATGCCCCGTGCATTCGGCCCGCTTCTGCCTCAAGACGGGGCAGGCGCTGTGCCTTCCGGCCACGGTGGACGCGGTGGCGCACCGGGTGGAAGTCGTTGATGGAGACGTCATCCTTCACCCGGGCGACGCTCCCGCCGGTTCCTAGCGGTGGAAGGGATCTCTTTCGGTGCCGTCCGGTCCGTGCTGATTATCGGCGCCGGTCCGGCAGGGTTTAGTGCTGCCGCGGAACTGCGCCGCCGGGGCTTCGACGGGACGATTGACCTGATCGATCCGTCGGGGGAGGCCTACGACAGGCCGCCGCTCAGCAAGGCCTACCTGGCCGGCACCCTGGATCATGATGCCCTTGCCCTGGCCGGCCCGGACTGGTTCCGGGAGAACTCCGTCCGTATCATTGCAGGCACAGCAGAGCGCATCGCCCCGGACAACGGTACCGTCACCCTGGCCGGAGGTGGCGAGATGTACGCCGACGTCCTGCTCCTGGCTACCGGAGGAACGGCGCGCAAGCCGCTGTTCCCCGGTGCTTCACTGGTCCACACGCTGCGTAAGAGGGACGACGCCGATGCGCTCCGGGCGGCGCTCGGCCCCGATAAGCGGCTGGTCGTCATCGGCGCGGGACTGATCGGCGCGGAAGTGGCCTCCACCGCCGTGTCTCTGGGGTCCGCCGTCGTGCTCATCGATCCGGTGCCCGTTCCGCTGGTGCCGGCCGTGGGCCCGGAACTGGCTGCCCACCTGCATGGAATGCATGCCGCCGCCGGGGTCGAAACGCGGACAGGGCTCCCCGTTGACGTCGTGGAAGAGGGCGAGGGCCTGGCCGTGCTCATGGATGACGGGTCGTTGATAGCGGCCGACGCCGTCCTCGCCGCAGTCGGCATGGAACCCGACACCGCGCTCGCCGAGGCGGCCGGGATCAGCGTGGACGGCGGCGTGCTCGTTGACGACCTCGGCCGCACGAGCCATCCGCGCGTTTTCGCCGCCGGGGATGCTGTCCGCCGGACGGCTGCCGGAATGCCGGAACGCCGGAGTGAGCACTGGGATGCGGCCGTCCGTTCGGGCCAGGCCGCCGCCGCAGGAATCCTGGGGCAGGAGGCGGAAGCGGATCCCGTGCCGTGGTTCTGGACCGACCGCTATGGTGTGCACGTCGAAGCCGTGGGCAGCCTGAACGGCAAAGGCACATCCGTGAGCCGCGGAATCCCGGGCCCGGGTTACCTCGTCTTCCACGTGTCACCGGCCGGCACTCTGGCTGGCGCTGCGGGGATCGATGCAGGACAAGCGCTTCGAGCGGCACGCAGGCTGATTGCGCTCGGCACGCCTGTGGACCCGCGTGAACTCGCCGATCCAGAGACCGACCTGCGACGCCTGGCCCGGTCCCGCCGCTGACGCCGGCGCGGCATGGCGAACGCCATATCTGGATTAGGGCACATCTGCGTTGCGTATTTAGGGTATCCGTAGGTTAGCCTTACCTTGCCGAATAAACGTCCGGCATCTCCCGTCCACATACTGCACTATCGAGGAGCCCAAATGGCCCTGTCCCGCCTGCGCAGCCTTGCGGCCGCCGCCGCCGTCGCCGCGCTGTCCCTGTCTGCCTGCTCCACCGGTTCCACGTCGGATGCGGGCACCGGAAGCACTGCCGGCTCCAGCGACCAGTTCCCGGTCACCATTGAGCACGCTTTCGGTGAAACGACGATCGAATCTGCGCCGGAGCGCGTGGCAACCGTTTCCTGGGTGAACACGGACACGGCCCTGGCCCTCGGCGTCGTGCCCGTTGGCATGCCGCTGTATGAGTGGGGCGGGAATGAAAACGGCACGACGCCGTGGATCGACGACGCGCTCGAGGAACTCGGCGCTCCCATCGGCTCCGAAGACGCGCCGGTCCAGTACTCCGAGACCGACGGCATCAACTTCGACGAGATCGCTGCCACCACTCCTGACGTCATCCTGGCTGCGTACTCCGGCATCACTGAAGAGGAGTACAAGAAGCTCAGCGCGATCGCTCCCGTCGTCGCCTACCCCGAGACGCCGTATTACACGTCCTGGCAGGATTCGGCAGCGATGATCGGCGAAGCCCTCGGCAAGAGCGACGAAGCAGCCCAGCTGGTCGAGGACACGGAAAAGGCCATTGCCGACAAGGCCGCCGAGTACCCCGATCTCGCCGGGACCAGCTTCATTTACGGCAACCTGGATACCACCGCCGGTGCCGACCAGATTTCCATCTACACCTCCGGTGACAACCGGCCGAAGTTCCTGAAGGAGCTGGGCATGGTCCAGGCGCCGATCGTGGATGAAAACGCGCCGGAGGATGCCTTCTACCTCACCTGGTCGCCGGAGCGTGCCAATGAGCTGGAGGCGGACCTCTTCGTGAGCTGGGTTGCCGATGATGCCGCCAAGGATGCCATCACCGCCGATCCGCTGCTGAGCCAGATTCCTGCGCTCAAAAACGGAGGTCTGGTTGCTGATTCCGACAACACGCTGACGCTGTCCATTTCGGCAGCCAACGTGCTGAGCATTCCCTATGCACTGGACAACTTCGTTCCCCTGCTCGGCGAGGCTGCAGCGCAGGTCAAGTAGGCCGCTGCGCGTTTCGAAGTGCCCCTCCACGTCGTACCCGAGGGGCACTTCGGCGTTAAAGGACCCAGCTCACAGAATTGGACAGCCCCCCGGGCAGGTTTGCCATGATCGGCTTCATGCAGGAATTCTTCGACGCCCTTGAACCGCTTCGCCCGCTGATCGCCGTCCTGATTGCAGTAGCCGCCGCGCTGATTGCAGCCCGGATTGTGCGGGGCTCTGCCACACGGCTGTTCCGCAGGGTCCCGCATATCCGGGACGTGACTGCCCTCGGCCGGAACCCGCTGCGCCTGGTCCTGGCGCTGATTGGTTCCCGGATCGCCCTCGGCACCACCGCACGGACGGAGTCCTGGTACGAGACGGTGGACTACGTGCTGGTGATCGGGCTGATCGCGGCTCTTGGGTGGCTCGCCGTCGTCGCCCTGCTGATCGTCGAGGCAATCATCCTGACCAAGTACGACACCGACACCAAGGACAACCGCCGCCTGCGCCGCCTGAAGACCCAGGTGATCCTTGGCCGCCGCGTCGCCGTCGCGCTGGTCATCACCGTTGCCGTGGCGTGCGTCCTGCTCACCATCGAAGAAGTCCGCGCGCTCGGCGCCGGCCTGCTGGCCTCCGCCGGTCTCCTCTCCATCGTTGCCGGCCTCGCCGTGCAGAGCACACTCGGCAACGTCTTCGCGGGCCTGCAGCTCGCGTTCACGGACGCAATCCGGGTGGATGACGTGGTGGTCGTGGAAGGCCAGTGGGGAACCATCGAAGAAATCACCATGACCTACGTCGTGGTGCACATCTGGGATGACCGCCGGCTGATCCTGCCCTCGACCTACTTCACGTCGACTCCGTTCGAAAACTGGACCCGCACGCAGTCCGCGATCCTGGGCACCGTGGAACTCGACCTGGACTGGGACGCGCCGATCGCAGAACTCCGCTCTGAACTCAAGCGCGTCCTGGCCGGGACCGACCTCTGGGACGGGCGCACCGGGGTGCTGCAGATTACCGACGCCATCAAGGGACTGGTCCGGGTGCGCATCCTGGTCTCCGCACCGGACAGCGGAACACTGTTCGACCTGCGCTGCCTGGTGCGGGAATCACTGGTTTCCTTCCTGCAGCAGAACCATCCCGCCGCCCTTCCGCGCCAGCGGTTCGAGCGGCTGGACGACGGCGTTCGGCAGCTTTCCGGATACCGGCAGCAGCCGCGCCGCAGCGGCGGCCCGGAAGATACCAGCACGTCGCAGCTGTTCACAGGCAGCATCGACGCCGTGGAACGGAACCGCAATTTTTCCGGCCCCGGGCAGGAAGCATGGGAGGATCGCGACGAGCGCGTGGACCGCTAGGTGTTGACAAGCCCGGGGGCCGAGGGGCTGGAATGATAACCACCCGCCGCCCGCAAGGGTGCCGGAAGGGCTGAAACCATGCACCGCGACGGAAGGAACCAAGAACATGGCCGACCAGTACGTGATCCACGAATTGCAGGGCTCCAACGTATGGGCGAAGGACGGTGAGCGGCTGGGCCTGGTGGGCAATGTCCACCTGGACCGCGCCACGGGCCAGCCGGCCTGGATCACGGTGGCACTGGGGCTGTTCGAGGGCCGGCAGTACTTCGTCCCGCTCACCGGCTCGCGGCGGGATGATGACGATCTGTACGTGGACTACTCCCGCAAGGCCATCGAGGATTCGCCCGACATGGATCACGGCGGCGCTCTGACACCGGAAGAAGAAGCGCAGCTGGAGGACTACTACAAGTCCTGGTGACCCCGGCGGGCCGGGTTGGATGTAAGCCTGCTTAGCAATACGATGGACATCCGGGATTCGACCAGCCAGGAGGGCCCATGGCTCAGCAGGACAACGACGCCGACCGCCAGGACGGCGGATCACTAAGCACGGCGTCCAAGCCGGACAATCCGACCGAGGTCACCAAGCCCAGCTGGAAATTCATCTTCCGCAAGACCGTGCGCGAGTTCTCCAAGGACCAGTGCACCGACCTCGCTGCAGCGCTGACCTATTACACCGTCCTGTCCCTTTTCCCGGGACTGTTGGCCATGGTCTCGATCCTCGGACTGGTGGGCCAGGCAGAGTCCACCACCGACGCAATGCTGGAGTACCTGGGCGGTTTTGCCCCGAAGGAAGCCGTGGACGTGCTGAAGGGGCCGATCGAGCAGCTGACTTCGTCCCGCGGGGCGGGCCTGGCGCTCTTCGTCGGCATTGCCGGCGCTCTCTGGTCCGCGTCCGGTTACGTTGGTGCTTTCGGCCGGTCCATGAACCGGATCTACGAGGTCGAAGAGGGGCGCCCGATCTGGAAGCTGCGCCCGCTGCAGCTGCTCGTAACCCTGATCATGATCCTCCTGGCAGCCAGCCTGCTGATCATGCTGGTGGTGAGCGGTCCGGTAGCGGAGACGATCGGCAACTTCATCGGAATGGGCAGCGAAGCCGTGCTCGTCTGGAACATCGCCAAATGGCCGGTGATGGTCATCTTCGCGGTCGTGCTCATCGCGCTGCTGTACTACGCCACCCCCAACGTGAAGCAGCCCAAGTTCCGCTGGATGAGCATGGGCGGCTTCCTGGCCCTGGTGGTCCTGGCCATTTCAACGCTGGGCTTCGCGTTCTACGTGGGAAACTTCGGCAGCTACAACGCGACCTACGGAGCGATCGGCGGCGTGATCGTGCTCCTGCTGTGGATCTGGCTTGCCAACATTTCGCTGCTGTTCGGCGCGGAGTTCGACGCAGAGGTGGAACGCGGCCGGGAGCTCCAGGCAGGCATCCAGGCGGAGCACTCCATCCAGCTGCCGCCGCGCGACACACGCCAGATCGACAAGCGTGCCGAACAGGAACAGAAGGACGTCGAACAGGGACGCGAGCTTCGCCAGCAGCATGCGGGCAAGGATTTCGACGACGAGCTGTAGTTCCAGTTCCCGTCCTGACCGCCGGAGAAGGACGGGAGGCGCGCTCCTACCTCCCGGGGCCCAGCAGCGGTGAGGCCGGAACGCCGGCCTGCTCACTGAGTCCGTCCAGGACATCCTGGAAAGCCCGCAGCGAAGACCGCTTGGGCTCCCAGCCCAGGACATCCCGTGCCCGGGAGGTGTCCATCAGCGGCGCACCCGCTGCCATGTCGATCCAGCCCGGGTCCGTGGCCTGCAGTCCGGCTGCCCAGGTGATCCCCACCAGGGTCCGGATCACGCGCAACGGAATATTGATGATCCGCCGCGCCCCCAGCATGCCCGCGAGGAGCTCGGGGGTGATGACCGGATCTGCGGCAATGTTGAAGGCACCTTCAGCCCGCTGGTCGATAACGCGCCAGTATGCATCGGCAATGTCATCGGCGTGGACGATCTGGAAGGAGAACTCTTCCGGAAGCGGAATCAGCGGGAGGCTCAGCTTGTTGAGGATGAACCGCGGAACCAGCGGACCCAGGAAGTAGCGGCCAATCTCGCTCCCGGCGTCTGACTGGAAGATCAGGCCCGGGCGCAGCCGGGCGACGGGGATCTCCGGGTACTGCCGCTCGAACTCGTCAAGCAGCTCCTCCTGCTCGCCCTTGTGCCGGCTGTAATGCGAGGTGGCAATGCCGCGCGCCGGCCAGCTCTCATCGGTGAGCCGGTCCTTCGGGGCGGGGGAGTAGGCTCCGACCGAGGAAGCGCAGACCACCTGGCGCACACCCGCCTCCGCAACGGCGGAGAGCATGTTCTCCGTGCCCCGGACGTTGATCCGGTGCAGTTCGGCTTCGTCACGGTTGGGCTGGATGGCCCAGACAAGATGGACCACCGAATCGACGCCGGCCAGGGCCTCGGCCAGTTCATCGTGTCCGGTAGGGGAAGCGACATCGATGCTGTGCCACTCGACGCCTTCGTACGGACCGGTTGCCTGCAGCGGAGTCCGGCGCGCCACGCCGACAATCTCCAATCCGTTCTCCCGCTCCGTACGGGCGGCCTGCAGGCGGCGCAGGACGGCGGTACCTACATTTCCGGTTGCTCCGAGGACGGCTACGCGCATCGGGATAGTCCCTTCTTCCACAAGCTCAGCGTGCTGGTTTGGGTCTGGTCCACGACTCTACCGCCGAAGCACCGGCTGCGGGCAGGGCGCTAGGGTGGAAGGAAGACCACGGCTTGAGGACGGAACGATCATGGCGGATGCAACCCAGAAGGCTGAAACCGGCGCTGACTACAGCACCAAGGGCTCCTATGTCTCCGGCGGGCAGGAGTACACCCGGGACACCAACTACATCGAGACGCGCATCACCCGCGACGGCCGTGACGGGTACCCCGTCGAAGCCGGACGCTACCGGCTGATCGCAGCCCGCGCCTGCCCCTGGGCGAACCGCACCATCATCGTGCGCCGCCTCCTCGGCCTCGAAGACGCCATCTCCCTCGGCACGCCCGGCCCCACCCACGATTCGCGCAGCTGGACCTTCGACCTGGATCCGGACGGCAAGGATCCGGTACTCGGCATCGAGCGGCTGCAGGAAGCCTTCTTCCGACGGACTCCCGGCTACTCGCGCGGCATCACCGTTCCGGCGGTCGTAGATATCCCGACCGGCGCCGTCGTCACCAACAACTTCCCGCAGATCACCGAAGACTTCAGCAGCGAGTGGACGGAGTTCCACCGCGACGGCGCCCCGGACCTCTGGCCGGCCGAGCACGTTGAGGAGATGCGCAAGGTCAACAAGCGGATCTTCACCGAAGTGAACAACGGCGTCTACCGCTGCGGTTTCGCCGGATCGCAGGAAGCATACGACGCCGCCTACGAGCGGCTGTGGACTGCCATGGACTGGCTGGAAGAGCGCCTTTCCACGCAGCGCTACCTGGTGGGGGACACCATTACGGAAGCCGATGTCCGGCTGTTCACCACGCTGGTCCGCTTCGATGCCGTCTACCACGGACACTTCAAGTGCAACCGGAACAAGCTCACCGAGATGCCCGCCCTGTGGGGTTATGCCAGGGACCTGTTCCAGACACCGGGCTTCGGCGACACCGTGGACTTCGTGCAGATCAAGCAGCACTACTACATCGTGCATGAGGACATTAATCCGACGAAGATCGTCCCGGCGGGACCGGATAACTCCGTCTGGCTGACGCCGCACGGCCGCGAGGAGCTCGGCGGCCGTCCTTTCGGAAACGGCACCGCCCCGGGGCCGGTTCGGCCCGGCGAGGAAGTCACCCCGGGCCACGGGGCCGCGTAGGCAAACGGAAGGGTCTTGAGGGCTAATACGGCATACAAATGTTTCTTAATGTGTCCTACCGTAGGTTAGCCTTACTTTAGCCCCGATTCCGCACGCCCCAGGAGGTGCCGCCGTGACCTCAACGGCAGTTGACCGCACCTCCGTCGGCGTTCCCGCGCCCCCGGCACGAAACAGCAGGCGGATCAGCCCCGCCGCCCTCCTTGCGGCCGGTGTGATCGCCTTGGTCCTGGCGTGCTTCGCCTCCGTAGCCCTGGGCGCCCGGCCGCTGTCCCTGGACACCGTCTGGCAGGCGCTGACCGGCCCGGACGCAGCGAACGGGGACCATGCCGTGGTGCTGAGCCGGCTGCCGCGCACCGTCATGGCGCTGCTCGTCGGCGCCGCGCTGGGACTCGCGGGCACCGCATTGCAGGGGATGACCCGCAATCCGCTGGCAGACCCCGGCATCATGGGCCTGAACGCAGGGGCTGCCTTCGCCGTCGTTACCGCGATCTACGTTTTTGGCGTCACCTCTTTTACCGGATATGTCTGGTTCGCGCTGGCCGGCACGGCCCTGGCAGCCCTGGTGGTGTACTCCGTCGCCGCACTGGGCAGGGAAGGCGCCACCCCGGTGAAACTGGCGCTGGCGGGTGCCGCCCTGACCGCCGGACTTACCAGCTTGCTCTCCGCGGTCCTCGTGACCAGTCGGCAGACCCTGGACACCTTCCGCTTCTGGCAGGTCGGCACGGTTTCCGGCCGCGGCTGGGACGTGCTCGTTCCGCTGGTTCCCTTCCTTGCCGCCGGTGCCGTGATCCTGCTGGCATCCGGACGGGCGCTCAACGGACTGAGCCTGGGCGACGACGTCGCCCGCGGGCTGGGCCAGCGGGTCAATGCCTCACGCGGCATCATGGCTGTGGGCGTGGTCCTGCTCTGCGGCGCGGCAACGGCAGCCGCCGGGCCCATCGCCTTCCTTGGCCTGGTCATCCCGCACCTGGTCCGCGGCCTGGCTGGTCCCGATTACCGGTGGATCCTGGTGCTCTCAGCCGTGCTGGCACCGCTGCTGCTGCTGGTTTCCGACGTCGTTGGCCGCCTGGTCCTGCCTCCCGGTGAAATCCCGGTCGGCATCATGACCGCGGTGATCGGAGCTCCCGTCTTCATTGCCATCGTCCGGCGGCGGAAGCTGGCTGAACTGTGAGCCCCGCAGTCCTCTCTGAGGAGCGCCGCGCAGGGGCCGACCTGGTCCGCCGCACCCGCCGGCACACGGGACGCCGCCGCAACACCGTCCTCGCCGCCCTTGCCGGCGCCGTCGTGGTGCTGTTTTTCGTCAGTGTCCTGCTGGGCAGCTACACCGTCACCATCCCGGACTTCCTGCGGATCCTGGGCGGCGAGAGGATTCCCGGAGCGTCCTTCATCGTGATGGAAAGCAAGCTGCCGCGCGCGGTGACCGCCATCCTGATCGGCGCCGCGTTCGGCGTCTCAGGGCACCTGTTCCAGACCATGCTGCGCAACCCGCTGGCCAGCCCGGACATCATCGGCATAAGTTACGGCGCCTCTGCCGCAGCGGTGACGGCCATGGTGGCGTTCGGCGCCACCGGGGGCGCGGTCTCGCTGGCCGCTCTGGCGGGTGCCGTCGCCATTGCGCTGGCCCTGCACCTGCTGACCCGGCGCGGAGGCGCTTCCGGGGCCAGGCTCGTCCTGATCGGCATCGGGTTTGCCGCCGTGCTCCAGGCTGTCGTGAATTTCCTGCTGACCCGTACCGACGTACGCACCGCAGCCGAGTCGCTGGTCTGGCTCACCGGTTCGCTGAACTCCGCCACCTGGGAACGTGCCGGCATCGTTGCGCTTGCCCTCGCGGTGCTGCTGCCCGCTGCTGCCCTGCTGGGCAGGCGCCTTCGGGTCCTGGAACTCGGTGACGACTTTGCTGCCGGACTTGGACTGCCCGTGGAACGCACCCGCGCCGGACTGCTCTTCACCGGCGTTGCCCTTGCCGCCGTAGCCACGGCGGCAGCCGGCCCGGTGGTTTTTGTGGCGTTCCTTGCCGGACCGATCTCGCGCCGGCTCATCGGCGGCCGGGCTTCGCTGGCAGCAGCGGGGCTGACCGGAGCGGTGATTCTCCTCGCCGCAGACTTCGCGGGCCACAACCTCATCCCGGGGACCGTCCTCCCGGTCGGCGTAATCTCCGGTGCGCTGGGAGCGCCGTTCCTGCTGTGGCTGCTGGTCAGCTCCAACCGTGTTGGCCGAGGAGGCTAAGAATGCAGAACAAGCTGGGAGCACAGGACCTGGTGCTCTCCTATGGTGACCGGCTGGTGGTCGACGGACTGACCGTCGAACTCCCGCCCGGGCAGATCACGGTGATCGTCGGCGCCAACGCCTGCGGCAAGTCGACGCTGCTGCGCGGTCTGGCGCGCCTGCTCAAGCCCGCTTCCGGCGTCGTCCACCTCAATGGCCGCGATATCGGCACGATTCCTACCAAGGAAGTCGCCCGCACCGTGGGCCTGCTGCCGCAGACGCCCAACGCCCCGGAGGGCATCACGGTCACGGACCTGGTTGGCCGCGGCCGCTATCCGCATCAGGGATGGTTCCGGCAGTGGAGCGAGGAAGACGACGACGCCGTCGCGGCAGCGCTCGAAGCCACCGGAACGCTCGAGCTGGCGGGCCGGAACGTGGACGAACTGTCCGGCGGGCAGCGCCAGCGGGTCTGGATTGCCATGGCCCTGGCCCAGCAGACGGACATCCTGCTGCTTGACGAGCCGACCACGTTCCTTGACGTCACCCACCAGATCGAAGTCCTGGACGTCGTGACGGACTTGAACAGGCGGGCCGGCACCACCGTGGTGATCGTGCTGCACGATCTCAACCTGGCTGCCCGCTACGCAGACCACCTCATCGCCATGAAGGAAGGGACGATCGCGGCCCAAGGCGTCCCGACCGACATCGTCACGGCCGACCTGGTTCGAAACGTGTTCGGGCTGGAAGCCTCGGTCATTCCTGACCCGGTGTCCGGCACGCCCATGGTGGTCCCTGTCGGCAGGCACCACTCCCGGCGGTACCGCGAACCGGCTCCGAAGGCACCGGCTGCCGGTTACCTGCCCAATCCGCACGATTTCCGCCCGGCAACCCGCAATCCCCTGGAGGCAGCTTCATGAGCGTTACCCGTCCCAGCCGTGAAAGTACGGCTGTCCGTCCCCGCCGCCAGGGTGCGAATGCAGCGGTCATGGCCTTCGACGTCGAAGTCCGCGCCGTCCAGCGGATCAGCGCCAACTTCCAGCGCATCACCTTCGGCGGGGAATGCCTTCGGGAATTTGGCGTGCAGGGACCGGCCGACGATCTGCGGATCAAGGTGGTCATTCCTCCCCTGGCGGAGGACGGGACGCGGCAGGACCTGCCCGAACTGGCCTGCGACGACGCCGGCTGGTACCAGCGCTGGCTCGCCATGGACCCAAGCCAGCGCGGCTCGATGCGGACGTACACGCTCCGCGCCTCGCGGTGCGGTGCGGCTGACCCCCAGATCGACGTCGACTTCGTCCTGCACTTTGATGAGGCGGGTGTGGGAGGGCCGGCGTCCTCCTGGGCGGCAGCCGCGACGCCGGGCGACCGTGTGACGGTTATCGGCCCCCATGCCGTGAACTGCATCACGGCTGAGTCCTACGGCGGGATCGAATGGCGGCCCGGACTGGCCCAGCACGTGCTGCTGGCCGGTGACGAGACGGCTGTGCCCGCCATTGCCTCGATCCTGGAAAACCTCCCGAATGACATCACCGGCCACGCACTGCTCGAAGTTCCTGATACTGCGGACATTCAGCCGCTCCAGACCGCATCGAAGGTCCAGGTCAGCTGGCTCCCGCGCGGCGCCAGGCCGCACGGTGAGCTCCTCGAGGCAGCAGTGAGGGAAGCCGTTGCCGTCCCGGGGTACCTGAGTGTCGGCGGAACGGACGGCGCTCGGCAGGCGTCACCGGTCCCGGGCCGCGGACTCGAACCCGAGGATGTGGACATCGATTCGGCCATCCTCTGGGAGACGCCTGCCCGGCTGGCGCCTGAGGTACTCGAGAACTCGCCCAGTCCCACTACGCCTGCCGGTGCCCTGCCGTTCTACGCCTGGATCGCCGGGGAAGCAGCGGTTGTCCGCGGCCTGCGACGGTACCTGGTCAAGGACGCTGGAATCGACCGCAAGCAGGTGGCGTTCATGGGGTACTGGAGGCAGGGCCGCGCCGAGCTGTCCTGACCGCTGCCTGTGGCCTGTCCCGCAGCATTCCGAACGTAAGCCCGACCACCTGCCACTGTTCAATCTCACACTTAACCTCCACTGTCAAGAGCCCGTCGCTTAAACTGGATGAAGTCACTCGTATAGCGCATTCGACGCACCCTTCTCCAGCAGCAAAGCACTGACAGAACTGTTGCCTATTCACAGTGGAGAACTGAATGACTTTGCACGTCAACGAGACCGTTCGGAACCTCGCTGACTCTGTCCGCCGGAGACTTGAAGACGCCGTGGCCCATTCCCGGGCAAAGGGAAAGCACGTCCGCCCTGTCTGGGACAGCCTGTGGGCTGATCTTGCGCGGCGGACGGAGGAACTGCGGGTAAAGGCCAGCAACATTGACTCCCCGACCCAAAAGACGGCAGCCCTGGGAGCGGGCGCTTCCCTGCTGCTCACCGGCATGGTTTTCGGAGTGGCAGAGGCAGCCGTCGTCACGGCGCCGGAAGGAGCAGTGGAGCGGCAGCTGGTAAGCACCGTCCCGTCTGAGGAAACGTCCTCCGGCGAGGGCGGGGACAACGGTGAATCGAGCGAAGGGGTCGGCTCGACGGCTCCCGTGGAAGGTGAGGCGCCCGTGGAAGGCGAGGCTCCCCCAAAGCAGCCCGTTCCCGTGGATGAGCTGACCGTTACCTCGCCGTTTGGCTGGAGGATCAATCCGATGACCGGCTACGGCCAGGAATGGCATACCGGCACGGACTTCAGCGGTGTCACCGGAACCCCCGTGAAATCTGCCCGCGGAGGCACGGTCACGGAAGCCGGATGGCACACCACCGGCGGCGGTGGACTGCGGATTGTCGTGGACCACGGAGACGGCGTCCAGACGACCTACAACCACCTCAACGACATTTGGGTGGAGCCCGGCCAGTGGGTGGATGAGGCGCAGGTGATCGGCGGCATTGGAAGCACCGGGAACTCCACCGGACCGCATCTGCACTTCGAGGTGATGATCCACGGCGAGTTCGTGGATCCCATGGGCTGGCTCTGAGGTCGGGAAGAGCCGTTACGGCGTAGGGTTCGTCAGGATAGCCGGGTCCTTCTTGCCGTAGGGCATACGGATGCGCAGTGCCCGCGGATCGACGCGCAGCGCCAGGTGGGTGGCGTTACCCAGATGATCGCCGTCCATCTCGAAGTCCTGCGGAACATCGGCCCAGATCTCGGCGCTCTTGCACTGGAAGTATTCCACCGCTGTCCCTCGCCCTTTTCCGCGGCGCAGGAGCCCGGCAACCACGGAAAGCCAGCCAAGGCTGCCCTTGGGGGCCATGGTCATGATGTCGAGCAGTCCGTCGTCTATCCGTGCTCCGGGAAAGACCTCCAGGCCGCCCATGATCTTGCCGCAGTTGCCGCCCATGATGCTGCGGAGCCGGCGGGAAAAGGGCTTGCCGCCGTCAATGGAAATCATGGTCTTCACCGGCTTGCCCGGAAGGTTGCGGATCCCTGCGTCCACATAGGCGAGCCATCCCACCCGGTCCTTCAGCGCGGTGTTGGTGTCTCCCATCATCACGGCGTCATAACCAAGCCCGGCCATGACCAGGAAGATGTCGCTGTCCACGGCCTCGTCAACCGTGACATGGACGACGTCGATCCGGCGTTCGGTTCCGGTCAGAGCGGCCCGGATGGCACCGGCCGGGTCATCGACCGGGACGTCCAGGTTGCGTGCCAGCAGGTTGCCGGTGCCCAGCGGAAGCAGGCCCAGGGGAGTGTCGGTACCGGCGAGCTCGGCCGCCACGCAGCGCACGGTGCCGTCACCGCCCGCGGCGATGACGACGTCGGCCCCTTCCGCCATTGCCTGGCGGGCCATCCCGTGCCCGGGGTCATCTTCCTCGGTCTCCAGCCAGAGCGGCTCGGCCCAGCCTTCCGCGCGGCAGGTTTCCTCCACCAGGGCGCGGATGTCCACCTCGGTCTTCTTGGTGGGATTGATGACAACGGCGGCGCGGCGGAGATTGACCGATGGGGCCTGGGCCGTTTCTGCCTCGGTGTGGCTGGACATGGTGCCCTTCGATTGACGGGGAGTGTTCCGGCTCCGAGTCTAAACCGCGATCAGGCTACCCCGGGCGAAACCCGGGGTGCAGCGGCTTGTAGGCTGGGCTGGTGACTAACAACGGGCTTTATGTGGCACTTGGCGATTCCTTTACCGAAGGCGTGGGGGACTGGGATCCTTCCCGGCCCAACGGGGTCCGGGGATGGGCGGACCGTGTGGCTGAACAGCTGACCCTTGCGGATCCGGGGTGGAGCTATGCCAACCTCGCCATCCGCGGAAAGAAGCTGCGGCAGGTCATCGATGAGCAGATCGAACCGGCTCTGGCGCTGGAACCGTCCCTGGTGAGCATTTATGCGGGCGGCAATGACATCCTTCGGCCCAAGGTCGACATTGACGCGATCGTCCAGGCGTACGACAACGCCATAGGCCGCCTTCGTTCCGGAGGTGCCGCCGTCCTGGTCTTCACCGGCTTCGACTCCGGCCAGTCTCCAATCTTCGGCCGGACCAGGGGGCGGACGGCCCTGTACAACGAGCTGGTGCGTGAGGCAGCGGACGCCCACGGAGCAATCCTCGTGGACTACTGGCGCATGAAGGTGCTGCAGGACGAAAGGTACTGGGACGTGGACCGTCTCCACATGTCTCCGGCAGGGCACATCCTCACAGCCAAGAAAGTCCTCGAGGTGCTCCGGGCCAGTGACGCGCTGGACGTACCTGAGCTGGACACCCTGCCTGCACGTGACCGGATCCAGCGGCTGAAGCATGACGCCCGCTGGGCTCGGGAATACCTCGGTCCGTGGGTGGGGCGCCGGCTCCGGGGTGTGTCCTCCGGAGACAATCTCAGCGCCAGGTATCCCGTGCCGGTGCAGATCACTCCGGAGAGCTGAACCGAAGGGAACGGCGGCGCCCAGACCGGCAGTGTGACTCATTTCACACTAAAGTCCCATTCCCCCGGATTTGCAGGGAATGGGCGGGTTTGGTATTTCCCAACTCGCCCGTAAGTTCCCTTATGATTCGGAGTTTTCTCCCTTCTTTTCTAGAGTTGTAGGTCTGCCGGGGCCCTGTCCCGGCATCGGATGCAATTGCCCCACAGCAGATGACCTCTAGAGAAGAAGGCCCAAATGCCGCAAGAAGCACCTGATCACAGCGCCGCACCGCCCGGTACGGCAGCGCCTGGAGCACCGTCCCCGCACGGCAAGCCACGCCGGAGACCGCTGACGAAACGCCGCCTGAAAGTTGAAGACGTAAACGTCGTCGACCATTCAATGATGAAAAAAGCTGTCGGCGGAACCGTCGTCGGAAACACCATGGAATGGTTTGATATTGGTGTTTACGGTTACCTCGCCGTCACCATGGGCGCCGTCTTCCTCTCTGACGCGGACCCGGCCTCCCAGTTGCTGTTCAGCCTTGGCGTTTTCGCTGCAACGTTCCTCGCCCGTCCGCTGGGCGGTGTGATCTTCGGCCGCATCGGTGACCGCGTGGGCCGGCAGAAGACCCTCGCCGCGACGTTGATCCTGATGGCCGCGTCTACTTTTGCCATCGGCCTGCTGCCCGGGTATGCGCAGATCGGCATGGCAGCACCTGTGCTGCTGGTTCTCATGAAGCTGCTGCAGGGCTTCAGCACCGGCGGCGAGTATGCCGGCGCCACCACCTTCGTCTCGGAGTATGCACCGGACAAGCGGCGGGGGTTCCTCGCCAGCATCCTGGACCTGGGCAGTTACATGGGCTTCGCGCTGGGCGCCCTGACCGTCTCCACGCTGCAGCTGACCCTGAGCGAAGAAACGATGCTCGATTGGGGCTGGCGCATCCCGTTCCTCATCGCCGGCCCGCTGGGGGCCATCGCCATTTACTTCCGCCTCAAGATTGAAGAATCACCGGCGTTCCAAGCCACCCTCGATGCCCAGGAGGAACAGGCTGCCTCCGCCGCCGGGAAAGAGGCGGACAAGGACGCCGCGGCCCTGGGAACCTTCGGCATCTTCCGCGCCTACTGGAGGCCCATCGTGCTGGCCATGGTCCTGGTGGCTGCAGCCAACACCGTCGGCTACGCGCTGACCTCCTACATGCCGTCGTACCTGACGGATTCCAAGGGCTATGACCCGGTGCACGGGACCCTCCTGACCATCCCCGTGCTGGTCGCCATGGCCCTGTGCATTCCGTTGACCGGGCGCCTCTCGGACCGGATCGGACGCCGTCCGGTGCTGTGGATGGGTGCGGGCACCACGATCGTCTTCGCCATCCCGTCCTTCCTGCTGATCGACCAGGGCCCTATCTGGACAACCCTGCTTGGCCTGGCACTGCTGGCTGTCCCGGTTACCTTCTACGTGGCGAACCTGGCGTCGTCGCTTCCTGCCCTGTTCCCCACCGCCAGCCGCTACGGGGCGATGGGCATCGCGTACAACTTCGCCGTGGCTATCTTCGGCGGCACGGCGCCCCTGATCATGCAGGGCCTGATCGAGATCAGCGGGGACGACATGATGCCCGCGTACTACCTGATGGCCACGTCAGCCGTTGGAGCGGTCGCCATCGGCATCATGAAGGAATCGGCGAACCGGCCCATGCCTGGGTCCATGCCGAGCGTTGCCACGGAGTCGGAAGCCCGGGAACTCGTGGAGACCCAGGACGAGAACCCGCTGCTCGACGTGGACTCCCTCCCGTTCGACCAGGCACCGGACCCCGCGGGCGATACGGAACCGGCGCGCTGACCCGTCCCCCGCTGTCGAAAGGGCAGTTGCGGTTTCGTTCCCCGGCGAACGAGCCGCAGCTGTCCTTCCCGGAGGACTGGCTTGAAGGCTCAAGCATCGTGAGAGAATGGCGCCCATGACCGAACCGCAGTCCGTTCCCGCCCGCTGGCTCAGTCCCGAAGAGCGGCAGGCATGGCTGGCGCTCTACGCTGTCGCCACCCGACTGCCCGGAACCCTTGACGCGGACCTCTTCCGCCGGGCGCGGATCACCCTGTTCGACTACCACGTGCTCGCCATGACCTCGGAGTCTCCGGATCGGCAGTTGGCCATGAGCGAGCTGGCAGCCTTTTCGAATGCCTCGCTCTCGCGGCTCTCGCACGTGGTGAAAAAACTGGAACAGCGGGGCTGGATGCGCCGGTCCCCGTCAACCACGGACGCACGGGTCACGACGGCGGCGATCACCGACGAAGGCATGGCCGCCCTGGTGGACCTGGCGCCTGGGCATGTGGAATCCGTCCGGAAAGCCGTTTTCGATGCCTTGGACGACCAAGACGTAGCCGACCTCGCCCGGATCGGCAATAAAATCCTGACCCTGCTCGACCCCGCCTCGGCCCGTCCGGGCGCCCCGACCGAAGGAGCCTGAATGCGCCAGCCCCGCATACTGACCATCATCCTCGCCGGAGGTTCCGGCGGCCGGCTCGGCAGCCTCACCGAGACCCGGGCCAAGCCCGCCATGCCTGTCGGCGGTTCCTACCGGCTGATCGACATCCCGCTCTCCAACCTGCACAATTCCGGGTTTCCCGATGTCTGGATCGTGGAACAGTACGAACCCAAGTCGCTGAATGACCATCTGGTCAGCGGCAGGCCGTGGGACCTGGACCGGACCAACGGAGGGATGCGGGTGCTGCCCCCGTACCAGGGCTCGAACGGCGAAGGTTTCGCGGAGGGCAACGCCGACGCCCTCTACCGCCAGGCGGACTACATCCGGGAGTATGACCCGGACCTTGTCCTGGTGCTGAGTGCCGACCATCTCTACCGGCTGGACTACCGGGACGTCGTCGCCACCCACAGCGAGGCGGATGCTGCCCTGACCGTGGTGACGCACCAAATCCGCCATGACGCCTCTGAACACGGTGTGGTGGAAACCAGCGGCGGCATCGTCACCGGCTTCGAGTACAAGCCGGAGAATCCCCAGAGCGACCTGATCGCGGCAGAGATCTTTCTCTACGACGCCGACGTGCTGCTGCGCAGCCTCGATGAGCTGGTCGAACGGGACGGTCAGCTGGAGGATTACGGAGACCAGCTGCTCCCGTACCTGGTGGAAACACAAAAGGTCGTTGAGCACCGGCTGCCCGGGTACTGGCGGGACATGGGAACGCCGCAAAGCTATCACCAGGCCCACATGGACCTGCTGGACGGGCACGGGATGGTCTTCGATGATCCGGAATGGCCGATCCTCACCGCGACTCCCCGCAGGCTTCCCGCCTTCGTCGGTGCCGCGGCCAGCGTCGAGACCAGTCTCCTGGCCCCCGGCTCACGAGTCGAAGGCAGAGTATCCCGGTCGGTCGTGGGGCCGGACTGCCAAATTGAGGCCGGTGCCGAGATCCACGGGTGCGTCCTGCTCGACGGTGTGCACGTCAGCAGCGGTGCCCGGCTGCGGAACATGGTCGTGGATTCGGGGGCCGTCATTGGCGGCGCCACCGATTTGGACGGAGCCGAAGAGGACCAGGAGACGGGGATCGCCGTCGTCACCTCGGCAGGTGCGCTGGAGAAGCCCTCGGACTGAGGATGGCCGCTGCCCCGGTTTGGATCAGGGGCTCGAAACGTCTAGGATAGGAAGGCGTTAAGTCACGCCTCTGATCTGTTCTGCCCCTCCGGGGTGCGGTGCAGGGCATTTGCGTGGCCGCCCGTATAAACCTAGAATTGAAGGCTGTCACAGCGGATTACCGTTTTGGCTTCCTGAACTTCACCGTCTTCCCCGCGGCGAGGCACTTCGGCTGGATCTCACCCCGCCAGGTCAACCTCCGGAAAGTCGCAGTAATAACGGTGTCAAAACTGGTGGCGGGACGCTCTTTAATGCAGGTGCCATGGCGGCATCGCCTGGTGCTTGTTTTTTGAGGACCGTCATATTTACTACAACTGGAGGAGAGATCATGGCAGCTTACTGCCAGGTAACCGGAGCTGTTCCCGGCTTTGGTCACAGCATTTCGCACTCGCACCGTCGCAACAAGCGCCGGTTCGACCCGAATATTCAGAAGAAGCGCTACTGGGTTCCGTCCCTGCGCCGCAACGTGACGCTGCAGGTTTCGGCCCGCGGCATCAAGACGATCGACGTCCGCGGCATTGACGCAGTCGTCACCGAACTCCTCGCGAAGGGTGTGAAGCTCTAGTGGCTAAGGATAAGGACGTCCGTCCGATCATCAAGCTCAAGTCGACCGCCGGCACCGGGTACACCTACGTGACCCGCAAGAACCGTCGTAACGACCCGGACCGCATGGTCCTGAAGAAGTACGACCCGAAGATCCGCCAGCACGTCGAATTCCGTGAGGAGCGCTAAGAATGGCAAAGAAGTCCAAGATTGCCCGCAACGAGCAGCGCAAGGTTGTTGTTGAGCGCTACGCTGCCAAGCGCCTCGAACTGAAGAAGACCCTGGTTGATCCCAACGCGACCGACGAAGCACGGGAAGCTGCACGCCTCGGCCTGCAGAAGCTGCCCCGCAACGCTTCCCCGGTCCGCCTGCGCAACCGCGACCAGATCGACGGCCGCCCCCGGGGTACCCTCCAGAAGTTCGGTATCTCCCGCGTGCGTTTCCGCGACATGGCTCACGCCGGCGAACTGCCCGGCATCAAGAAGTCCAGCTGGTAAGCACTGCTTTCCACGCCTGAAAAGGGGGGCAACCTTCCCGGTTGCCGCCCTTTTTGCGTTTGCCGGGCCAAATGAGCCCCTCAAAGTTGCCCTTCTGGCCGAAAATCCCGAAAAAACCCCGAAAACCCGCGGTTTTCTCCCTTCGAAGCGTGCCGTAGCTGGTAAGTTTTCGAACAGAGGCGGTTACGCATCCGTGAACCGCTCGCGCTAAACACCAGAGTCCAGGAGGACATAAATTGGCTATGAACCGCAGTGAACTTGTTGCCGCAGTCGCAGAGAAGTCCGGCAACAGCCAGACCGCCGTCAACGGCGTGCTCGATGCTGTCTTCGACATCTTCGCCACTTCCGTTGCCAACGGCGAGAAGATCACCATCCCGGGCTGGCTCGCTGTTGAGCGCACCGACCGCGCCGCTCGCCAGGGCCGCAACCCGCAGACCGGCGAAACCCTGCAGATCCCGGCCGGCCACAGCGTCAAGCTGACCGCAGGCTCGAAGCTGAAGGCTGCTGTCGCCAAGAAGTAGTATTTTCGCATTTCAACGGAGGGCCGGTGCCAATGGCACCGGTCCTCCGTTTGTCTGCGCCGGGAAGGCCAGGGCGGAGCGCAAGTTGGCCCATTATTTGCAGCGGGTAGAGAATAGGTAGCGTGCCAAACTCTGCCAAGCCCCAGAACACCCTGCCGGACCGCTCCTCCGCCGCGGACGGAACGGGAACTGCGGTTCGCAGCGGTTGGGTAGCTGCCGGCATCGCTGTCATGATCCTGGCGCTCGGCGTCGCCCTGCTTTTCACCGGTGCAGCCGCAGCCTCCCAGCTCTCCGATCCCGGCGCGCTGACCCGCTGGGGGCTTCCGATCGCAAAGGCCGTTCAAAACGGGGCGGTGGCCGCCGTCATCGGTTCCCTCGTGTTTGCAGTCTTTATCCTGCCCAAGCACACCGGCGCGCGGCGCGGCAAAGGGGAGCGGGAGACACGCCCCGAACACCCTGCCTTCACCCAGGCACTGTCCCTCGCATCCGCCGCCGCGGCAGTGTGGACCCTGGCCGCCATCGCGGTGATGCTGTTCACCTACTCAGACGTCTCCGGCCTTCCGCTCAGCCCCGCACCTTCGTACACGGAGGGGCTCGCATCGTTCCTCACTGATTTCTCCACCGGCCGGGCCTGGCTGGCGGTGAGCATTATTGCCGCAGTCGTCACCACGCTGACGTTTGGTGTACGCTCCCTGACCGGACTGGCGCTGACGACGGCGCTGGCCGTCGGCGGGCTGCTGCCCATGGCGCTCGTCGGCCACGCAGCCGGAGGCGACGACCACAGCGCGGCTGTGAACTCCATCGGCCTCCACCTGCTCGGCGTGTGCCTGTGGATCGGCGGCATCATCGTCCTGGCCGTGATCTCCAAGAACCTGGGCGACATCACCGAAACGGTGCTGAGGCGGTTCTCCGCCCTTGCCGGGTTCGGGTTCGTGCTCGTAGCGGCGTCCGGCGTCGTGAATGCTTCGCTGCGCATCACGTCCCTGGACCAGCTGAACTCCCGCTGGGGTGCGCTGGTCCTCTTCAAGATCGCTGCCACGCTGGTGCTGGGCATCTTCGGAGTCCTCCACCGCCGGTGGCTCATTCCCCGGCTCTCTGCGCCCGGCAGTAAGAGCGCTGCCCCCTCGCCCGCACCACTGGGAGCCAAGCGGGTCCTGTGGCAGTTCATCGGGGTGGAGCTGCTCATCATGGCGGCAATTTCCGGTGTGGCCGCAGCCCTGGCCCGCACCGCTCCGCCGCGGCCCGAAGAGCTGCCGCCAAACGCCTCTCCCGCCCGGATCCTCACCGGCTACGACCTCCCTCCGGAGCTGACCCCCGAGCGCTACCTCACGGAATGGCGCTTCGACTGGCTGTGGGTTGCCATCGTTGTGACCATCGGCGCCGCCTACATCCTGGGGCTGCGGAAGCTGCGGCGGCGCGGCGACAAATGGCCGATTGTCCGGACACTGTCCTGGTTCGTGGGCCTGATCGCTCTCACCTACGTGACCTCCGGAGCGCCGGCCGTCTACGGCATGGTGCTGTTCTCCACCCACATGCTCGGACACATGGCCCTGACCATGGTGGTGCCGCTTTTCCTGGTGCTGGGTGCGCCGCTGACGCTCGCGCTCAAGGCGCTCACCCCGCGCGGGGACGGGAGCCGGGGCCTGCGCGAATGGATCCTGATCGGCGTGCACTCGCGCTATTCGAAGATCATCACGAACCCGATCTTTGCGGCGGTGAACTTCGCCGGTTCGATCGTGATCTTCTATTACTCCGACCTGTTCGGTTTCGCCCTGCGCGAGCATGTGGGCCACGAACTGATGGTGCTGCACTTCCTGCTCACCGGCTACATCTTCATCCTGACCATGATTGGCATCGATCCGCTTCCCACCCGGGCGCCCTACCCGCTGCGGCTGGTCATCCTGCTGGCCACCATGGCGTTCCATGCCTTCTTTGGTGTCGCGGTGATGGGGCAGACGTCCCTCATCCAGGCTTCCTACTTCGGGAACATGGGCCGGGACTGGGGTCTCAGCGCACTGGAGGACCAGCAGCTGGGCGGCTCCATCATGTGGGGCATCGGCGAGATTCCCACCGTCCTGGTGGCCATCGGCGTGGCCCTGCAGTGGTCACGGACGGATGCACGTGAAACAAAACGCAAAGACCGTGCGGCCGAGCGGAATAATGATGCTGAACTTACGGCTTACAACAATATGTTCGCCCAGCTGGCCGAACGCGATGCAAAGTCAGACCAAGGAGAACGTTAGATGACTGAAACGGTGCGCGCCGGATACCGCGTCCGGGCCTCCGAGCTTGTAGGCCGCAACTGGTTGAACACGGGTGGCAGGCAGCTGGGTCTCGAAGATCTCCGGGGCAAGATTGTGCTGCTGGATTTCTGGACCTTCTGCTGCATCAACTGCCTGCACGTCCTGGACGAGCTGCGCCCGCTTGAAGCCAAGTACTCCGACGTCCTGGTGACGGTCGGGGTGCACTCACCCAAGTTCGAGCACGAAGCCGATCCGGTTGCGCTGGCGGCCGCCGTCGAACGCTACGAGATCCACCACCCGGTGCTGGACGACCCGGAGCTGGACACCTGGCAGGCCTACACGGCGCGTGCCTGGCCGACGCTGGTCGTCATCGACCCTGAGGGCTACATCGTCGCGCACCTGTCCGGGGAGGGCCATGCTGCCGGCCTTGAGTCGCTTGTCGCCGAACTGGTCGCCGAGCACGAGGAGAAGGGCACGCTGCACCGCGGCGACGGACCGTACGTGCCCGCAGAGGCGACGTCGGGAGACCTCCGTTTCCCCGGCAAGGCAGTCGCCCTGCCCGAGGGAACGTTCCTGGTGGCGGATACCGGCCACCACAGGCTCGTTGAACTTGAAGCCGACCTCGCCACCGTCCGCCGCGTGATCGGTGACGGTACCAAGGGCTGGCGCGACGGCGACGCCGGGACTGCGCGCTTCAACGAACCGCAGGGCTTGGCCGTACTCCCGGCAGCGGTTGCTGAGACTTTGGAGTACGACGTCATCGTGGCGGATACCGTCAACCACAGGCTGCGCGGCGTCAACCTCGCCACCGGTGCCGTCACGACCCTGGCCGGCAACGGCGTGCAGCGCCTGCTCGACGCCGAGAATCAATCCGCACCCGTTTCCACGGATCTCGGTACCGATCCGCTGGGCACTTCGCTGTCCTCGCCGTGGGATGTCCTGTGGTCCACCGCGTTGGGCCAGGCTGTCGTTGCTATGGCCGGCACCCACCAGATCTTCGGTTTCGACCCGGCGACGGGCGCGCTCTCCATCCTCGCCGGAACCGGGCTGGAAGGGCTGCTCGACGGCGACGCGGACTCAGCCTGGTTCGCACAGTCTTCGGGCTTGGCGCAGGACGCAGGGGGAAACATCTGGGTGGCTGATTCCGAGACCTCAGCCCTGCGTAAGCTCTCCTTCGACGTTTCCGGGGACACCCCGGTGGTCACGGTGGAGACCGCCGTAGGCGCCGGGCTGTTCGATTTCGGCTACCGCGACGGTGCTGCCCCCGAGGCACGGCTGCAGCACCCCCTGGGGGTGGCAGTCCTTCCCGACGGTTCCGTGGCAATCGCCGACACCTACAACGGAGCAGTGCGGCGCTACGATCCGGCGTCGCAAGCCGTCTCGACGCTCGCACGCGGTCTGGCGGAACCTTCCGGTGTCCTTATCGACTCAACCGCCGGCGAGCCGCTCCTGATCGTTGTAGAGGCTAACCAGCACCAGCTCATCCGCCTGCCCATCCCCAAGGAAGCACAGTCCGTGGATGAAGGGGCCCGCCAGACCCAGCGCCCCAAGACAGCCATCGCTGCCGGGCCGCTGGAACTCACCATCAGGTTCTCCGCTCCGAAGGGACAGAAGCTCGACGACCGCTGGGGAGACCCCACGCAGTTGAAGATCTCTTCCTCACCCGAAGAGCTTCTGGTATCCGGTGGCGGAACGGCTGTCGGGCTGGTCCGTGAGCTGGTGCTCTCGGACACGGTTTCCGAAGGCGTCCTGCACATTACTGCCCGTGCCGCGGCGTGCGACGGCGAACCCGGGGGAGAGATCCCCGACCATGCCGCCTGCCACCTGTACCAGCAGGACTGGGGAATCCCGGTCATTATGCAGCCGGGCGGCGAGACAGAACTGACGCTGGACCTTCGCGGCCTCGACTAGGCAGCCGGCCGCCCTTCATCCAGATAACAGAAACTGCCCGTATCAGCACTGATACGGGCAGTTTCTGCCATCTGGATGGTCGGGGGAGGGGGCCTATTCGATCACGGCGGTGAGGCTGATGCCGCCGTCGGTGACGGACAGCCGGGCTCCGAAGGAGAACTCCTTCTCCTCCACCAAGGGACTTTGGGCCCCGGAGAAAAGATCGGTCTGGGTTGCCGTGACGCGGGCCGTCCCGTTCAGGGGTGCCAGGCCCCAGTGACCCTCCGCGGGCGAGATCTCCACTGTCGGGTACTCAACGATTTCCCACGTGATAGGCGGTTCCACCCGGTTGTCGGTGAGGTGGTAGAAGGGGCAGCCCGGTGGCGCCAGCCGGTTTTGCTCGCCGGCGCAGTTGTCCAGGAACTCGCGTACCCGAGCGTCGACGGCGTCGACCAGTTCGGGGGTGGCCCGGCTCTGGAGCGTCAGGTCCAGTGACCCTGACGCAGTGGCCAGGACGCCGCTTTGCTCAGGAGCCTCGAAGTAACCGCTGCTAAACGACGCGGCAACGCGCGACGGGTAGAAGGCAGCGAAGGTGTTGGTGCCCTCCGGCAGGAGCACGGGGATGCCGTTGAGGACTGCCTCGTTCTGGTTGGCCGCCGTGATCCTGACGCTGGGCAGCGAATCGGGGCGGAAACTCCACTGGTCGAAGAACAGCCACCGGCTCCCGGTCTTCTCCAGCTCAAAAGCCGACCGCTCCTCGATGCCATCCAGGCGGTATGCCACCTCGACGTTCTTGCGGTCATCCACCGTTGTGTCGGCCTCGGTGATCTCCAGCACTTCCAGCCCGTCCGTGGAGGCACGCAGGGCCTCTCCACCCAGGAGCGCTGCATTCGCCTCAGGGACTTCCGCGTTCAGCAGGCCCAGCGCGCGGGCTCCATCGCCCTCCTGCAGTGCCTGCAGGTAGTCCTCCACCTGCTTGCTTGGGCCGTAAACCTTGGCGTTGACAAGCCAAATGACGACGACGGCGGCCGCGATCGTAAGCATGAGGGCCGTCAGCCACGTGGCGACGGCTTTGATTACCGGTGATGTTCCCTGCACGCTCTTACGTTACCCGCAGTAGGCGTGCTGTCCGATCCGGCGGGTGCGCCCGTGATCCTCGGGGGGCACCCGCATCCTGCTACTCAGACGTGGTCGCGGCGGCCTCCTGCTGGTCCTCATGAGCCATGGCAATCTCCTCGGCACGCCGTTCGTTGGCTTCTTCAGTCAACTCCGCACCCGCTTCCGGATCACGGGTGAGGTTCTCGCCGGTTTCGGGGTCGAACAGGTGGATTCGCCGGGTATCCAGCCACAGTTCGGCGTCCCGTCCGCCACGGATCCGGCTGGCCGCGTCGAGGGTGACAACCACCTGCGGCCGCAGCTCGTCGGCGTCCATGTCCCTGGCCAGGTTGTCCAGCAGTTCGCGGACCTCCGGGGTCGGGTCAAAGTGGATGTACCCGTATTGTTCGTTGCCCAGCCACTCGGTGTGCGTGATGGGTGCCGTGAACGTAGAGCCGTGGGCCTTCTTGTCTCCTTCAACCAAAGAGGCGTCTTCGAAGAACTCCGGCCGAATCCCCACCAGGACGACTTTCTTGCCTGCAGCCTTGGCCGCCTTGTCTTCGGGAATGCGGATATCGCCGACAGCAGTTTCAAGGATGTTGCCTTCCTTGAAGGTCGCCGGGAGGAAGTTCATGGAAGGCGATCCGATGAAGCCGGCGACAAACAGGTTAACCGGCTGCTCGTAGAGTTCCCGCGGGGAGGCGACCTGCTGAAGGATGCCCTTCTTCAAGACGGCGACCCTGTCTCCGAGGGTCATGGCCTCCGTCTGGTCGTGCGTGACGTAGACGCTTGTGACGCCCAGCCTGCGCTGCATCTGGGAAATCTCGGAACGCATTTGTCCGCGGAGCTTGGCATCCAGGTTGGACAGCGGCTCATCGAACAGGAAGGCGTCAGCCTGGCGGACGATGGCCCGGCCCATCGCGACGCGCTGGCGCTGGCCGCCGGACAGGTTGCCGGGTTTGCGGTCGAGGTGTTCAGTGAGTTCCAAGGTGGACGCAGCCTCATTCACGAGCCTGCGGACTTCCTCATCGGAGTACTTGCCCTTGTTCAGGCGCAGCGGGAAGGCGATATTCTCGAAGACCGTAAGGTGCGGGTACAGGGCATAGTTCTGGAACACCATGGCCAGGTTCCGGTCCCTGGGTGCCTTGTCGTTGACGCGCTCACCATTGATCAGCAGGTCGCCGGAGGTGATGTCCTCCAGGCCAACAATCATCCGCAGCAGCGTCGACTTGCCGCAGCCGGAGGGACCAACGAGGATGATGAACTCCCCGTCCGCGATGTCCAGGCTGACGTCATTGACGGCGGGGAAACCGTCGCCGTACTTCTTGACGAGGTTCTTGAGCGTAATCGATGCCATGCTCATGGCTCCTTTTCTAGTACCGTGCGTCTGGGGGCTAGCCCTTGACGGCGCCCTGGGTTAGTCCGGAAACGATCTGTCGCTGGAACAGCAGTACAAGTACAACGACCGGGATGGTCACAATGATCGCGGCTGCGGAAATTGCTCCAGTCGGCGCTTCGAACTGGGATGCTCCGGTAAAGAAGGCCAGGGCTGCCGGCACGGGACGGGCAGCCGAGGTCGAGGTCAGGGAAATGCCGTAGACGAAGTCGTTCCACGCGATGAAGAAGGCGATGATCGCCGTCGTGAAGACGCCGGGAGCGGCGAGCGGGACGATTGCTTTCCTGAAGGCCTGCCAGGTGGTGGCTCCGTCCACCTGCGCAGCCTGCTCCAATTCCCAAGGGATCTGCCGGAAGAACGCAGCAAGGGTCCAGATGGAGATCGGAAGGGTCAGGGACAGGTAGGGGATGATCAGACCGGCCCAGGTATCGTACAGGCCGATGTTCCGCCAGAGGTTGAACAGCGGGGTCACGATCGAAATAACCGGGAAGATCGAGACGCCGAGCGCAGTCGTCAGCACCAGCCGCTTGCCCGGGAAATCGAGCCGGGCGATCGCGTACGCACACAGTGTGGCCAGTACGACGGCAATGAACGTGGCGATCAGCGAGATCCCAATTGAGTTGCGGAGGGCGGAGAGGAAGAGCTCCTGGGCGTCTCCGACCAGGATCTGTTCGTAATTCACCGTGGACCAGTTCGTGGGGAGGAATGACCCCGAGGTCAGGTCACTGGGAAGCTTGAACGATGTCGCGAAAATTGAAGCGACCGGAAACAGTGCATAAACGATCACGACGATGGAAATGATGGTCCATGTGACGCGCCTGCGTATCGGTGACGACTTCATTTAATTGCCCCCTCGTGCGCCGGTCAGGTCCACCTTGAAGAGTTTGATTGCTATGAAACATATGAGGATCACGCAGAGGAAGAGCAGCACGGAGATGGCTGAGCCCATTCCGATCTCGAGCCGGGTGATGGATGTCCGGTACGCCAGCAGCGACAGTGTCTCCGTGCCGTAGGCGCCTCTGGTCATGATGTACACGTTGTCGAAAATACGGAAAGCATCCAGTGCGCGGAACAGGACTGCCACCATGATGGCCGCCTTCATGTTCGGCACGATCACCCTGCTGAAGCGCTGCCACCAGGTGGCACCGTCGACTTCGGCTGCCTCGGTCAGCTCACCAGGCACCTGTGCCAGGCCGGCCAGCAGCAGCAGCGAGATGAACGGCGTCGTCTTCCAGATTTCGGAAGCCATGATCACCGTGATGGCGGTGCCGAAATCGGCAAACCAGTTCAGGTCGGGGCTAATTCCGGGTACCCAGTCGAACCAGTGGTTCACGTAGCCGGAGTTGATGTCGAAAGCGTAGAACCAGGCGAAGGCGGAGACTACGGTGATGATGCCGTAGGGAACCAGGATTGCGGTTCGGAGCCAGCCCCGGACCGCTTTCAATGCACTGTTCATCACCATGGCGAGGGCGAAGCCGAGGACCAGTTCGATGACGACCGTGACAACGGTAATGAGGAGAGTTACGCCCAGGTCCCGCCAGAAGACTTCGTCGGTGAGGATGGTGACGTAGTTGCCGAAGAAGACAAATTCCCGGTCGTCCGGTGCGGTGAGCCGGTACTTGAACAGCGAATCCCAGAGGGCCAGGAGAATTGGGTACGCCGTGACGGCCAGCATGATGATGAACGCAGGGCCCGCAAGCCAGAAGCCCAGCCTGCGTTCGGCCCTGGCACGGTCGCTGAGCCGGGTCTTGCGGGGTTTGGGACTGCCGCCGGCGGAGGCACGTGTCTCGACAGACGTACTCATAGCAGCCTCTCTCCCTTCAGGACCTCAAGAATGAACTGCTGGCTCGTTTCCGGGGTGGTCTCCGGATTGACATCCTGCGGCGGCGTCCAGGTTTGCTGGATGCCGGTGGAGATTTCGTTGTAGTACGGAGTCTGCGGGCGTGGTTTCGACAGTTCCAGCGACTCGCGGATGGTTCCCGCCATGGGGAACGTGTCAATGACCTCGGGATCGTTGTAGGCGTCAGGGTTCGACGGCGGATTGCCATTGCTGGCGAAGTAGAACGCCTGGTTCTCGGGGCTGACGATGCACTCGATGGCCTCGAAGGCCAGGTCCGGGTGCTTGCTCTTGGAACCTACACCGAGATCAATGCCGCCCAGCGGGGGCGCAGTGTCCTCTCCGGCGTTGACCTGGGGGTAAAGCGCCCAGCCAATGTCATCAATCAGGTTTGCCGGCAGTGTTCCTTCCTCGACAGCGGCATTGGTTGCAGGCCAGACGAAGGGGTAGTTCACCATGAACGCGCCCTTGTCCCCCTGGAACTGGATCATTGAGAAGTTCTCGGTCTGGGTCGGAAGTCCGGGGCCGCCGAGTCCTTCCTTGCCGATGGTGGACACGATCTCGGCCGCCTGTGTCCCGGCCTCCGAGTCCAGGCCCATCTGGATTTCGTCCGCCGGGGCGTCCGGATTTTCCACGATTTGCCCGCCGGCGGATTCGACCAGTGCGTTCACCCACACAGTCATCGACTCGGCGCGGGCGCCCTGCACGCTCAGGTACTTGTCCTGGCTGCTGACCGCCTCGATCAGCTGGTCCCATGTCACGGGCTGGCTCATATCCAGTCCGGCAGCTTCGGCCACGGACTTGCGGTACCAGAGGATCTGCGTGTTGGCCCAGAACGGCACCGCGACCACTTCGTCATTCCACGTCGCGCCGGCGAGGGCGCCTTCCACAACGTTTGCCGTGGTGCGTTCGCGGACATCGTCAGGTATGGGAGCGAGGTAGCCCGGCTCGGCGTATTCCGGGACGTTTGGCGGGTCCAGGCTCATGATGTCCATGCTGGTGTCACCGGCAGCCAGGCGTCGAGCGAGCTGTTCGCGCTGTGAGGCAGCATCGTTGGGGAGCAGGGACGTTTCGATGGTGTACTTGCCATCGGCGGCATCAGTGCACCGCTTGGCAAGCTCCGCCTGTCCACCGTCGTCAGGGTTGATGTACCAGGTCAAGGTTGGTGTGGCCCCGGCGTCGGAACTGCAGCCGGCCAGCACGGTGGCGGCCACAGCAGCGGCGAACCCTGCAGCTGCAAACTTCTTCCTGCGGGCCCTGCCGGGAAGTCTTGCGTCTCTTGGCATTGGTGTATGCCTCCACCTCGTCGTAGGCACGGACAGAGTGATTTCCGCCAAAGGCTGAAAGCTCAGCAACCTTTCGATCGACCCTAAGCCCTTGGCGCGTATTGCGCCACTCTTGGCAGCGAAACCGGCAGAACGACTAGTGAGGGCGAAAGGGGGCCTTGTTTTTTCGAGACGGGGAGCGTCAGAAACCCCCGGGGAGGGGTGTGTGGAAGGGCCGCTAGAGTGCGGGAACAGACAGCGGAGGCCGGGCGGTTCCGGCGGTCATTGCCTCTGCCGGGTCTGTGCCGAGTTTGAGGATGTGGTTCGCCTCGTCAACGTGCACGACGGCAGGGGTGTAGGAAAGCGCTTCCTCGGTGGTCATGTCGGCATACGTAATGAGGATGACCAGATCACCGACGTCGACGAGGTGGGCAGCCGCGCCATTGATGCCAATGACACCTGAACCGCGTTCGCCGGCGATGGTGTAGGTCTCCAGCCGGGAACCATTGTTCACATCGACGATTGAAACGAGTTCGCCGGGAAGAATGTCGGCGGCTTCCAGAAGGTCCAGGTCCACGGTGACGGAACCGACGTAATGGAGATTCGAATGGGTGACGGTGGCGCGGTGGATCTTGGACTTAAACATTTTGCGGTTCATAGCGTGTCCAAGTGTACGCCCCGGCCAGCGGCCGGAAAGCGGCTGCAGTGGAGCGGGCGACGGGAATCGAACCCGCGTATCGAGCTTGGGAAGCTAGCGCTCTACCATTGAGCTACGCCCGCGTGGCCGGTGGAGAACCGGCACAGGAAACTACTTTACATGCCTTCTGCACCACGGGTGCAACCGGCGTTCATGGTGACCGCGGAGGCAGTAACACCGCGGACGGTTGGCCTAGGCCCGGCGGGCCTGGCGGGAGGATCCCTCCTGGGCGCGGTCGACCAGTTCCCGCCAGCTCCCCTGGAGGGACTGTTCGGGAATGGTGACTGCCTTTTGGCCGACACTGATTTCGTAGGTGAACCGGTCGTTGCCGGACGCGCGGGACTCGGGCGGGTCCTGCAGCAGGGGAAGCCAGCGTTCCTCGGCTTCCTCGGAACTCACCTCGCTGCTCCAGGTACGCCGCATGCCAGCAAGCCCGCCCGTACGCACCACAACCAGTCTCATACCATGACATTAACCTCTCGCCATGCTGCCTGCACAGCAGAACTTTCCTCGGCTCCGGCTCCGTACCGCTTTTCCGCGGCCGTGATGGTGGCTGCAGCAAAAAGGCTGAAGGTGCAGTCTGCCGGAAAATTCGGCTCGGTAATCGTGTCGTACCAGATCTGGCCTGCCCGTTCCCAGGCAAAGCCGCCAAGCCTGGCTGCCGTGAGGTGGAATGCCCGGTTCGGGATGCCCGAATTCAGGTGCACGCCGCCGTTGTCGGACGTGGTCTCCACATATCCGGTCATGTCGGCGGGCTGCGGATCCTTGCCGAGCACGTCGTCGTCGTAGGCGGATCCCGGCTCGGACATGGAACGCAGTCCGCGTCCGTTGACCTCGGGAGTGAACAGCCCCCCGCCGATAATCCAGGACGCTTCGGACGCCGTCTGGCCCAGGAAGTACTGCTCCGTCAAGGCGCCAAAAACATCCGAGACCGATTCATTCAGGGCCCCGGCCTGTCCTTGGTAAATGAGCCGGGCCGTGTACTGGATGATCCCGTGGGACAGCTCGTGGCCGATGACCGTCAGCGATTTGCTGAACCGTTCGAAGACCTCTCCGTCGCCGTCGCCCAGGACAATCTGTGCGCCGTTCCAGAAGGCATTGTCGTAATCGATCCCGTAGTGCACGGTGGCCTGGAGCGGCTGCCCGGCCCCGTCAAGCGAGGAGCGGCCGAAGACATCATTGAAGAGTGCATACGTCGCTCCCAGCCCGTCGTAGGCTTCATCGGCCGCCGGGTCTGACGTGGGCGGAGCACCCTCCGCCCTGACCGGGACCCCGGGAAGGTCCTGACGCTGCTGTGCGTCGAAGACCGTGCGGCGCAGCTTGGGCGTGACTGCGGTACCTGAACCGGGTGCGGGGGCGGAGCGGCCCAGCTGGCCGGCTTCAGCGACTGCATCAAATTCAAGCAGGGTCCGGCGTGCGGCCACGGCGGCCCCGGCCACCCGGTCCGGCCGCTCCGCAATGCGCGAAAGCAGGTAGGGCGGCACTATGGAGCAGCGTCCAGCTGAACTCTGTTGAACATGGCGGTGGACATGCCCGTGGGCATGACTGGCGGAATCTCTGAGTGGATCTACTGTGCGGGTCACCTTACAGCCCTCCATCTGTAGTGAGTTTCCCCAGACTAGACGCCGCTACCGACACTGCAAGGCAGTACCGGCAAAACCGCTGATGCTTGTCCATAAGGAAACAAAAAGCACCCGAAATCTGCGGTTTTGCCGGTTTGGTGTGTTATTCGGCTGCGGTTTCCCCGGCTTCGGGACGAGCCTGGCCGCCGAAGGCTGCGACAACGGCCTCCACGCCTTCCGGCCCGAGCTCCAGGCCCAGCGAGTTGCCGGGGTTGATGGCCAGTCCGTACCCGGGGGCGATGCTGCGGAGGGTGGCTTCCCCGGAGGCTTTGACCATGATGGGGGCGGTGTCCCGGATACGCTGCGGGATGCGCTGCGCATCCGTAAACGTTGCGGCCACCGGTGCAGCTCCTTCGGGAGACTGGAGGACGAGTGCCTGGAAGCTGGCGGGGTCGTCTTCGACCGTCAGTCGTCCGACGCTCAGCAGGTCGGAGTTCCAGATCGCCGTAATAACGTCCTGGTTGCTGATCTTGCCCTCCTGGCCCTCCTGGATAGCCTGTTCCAGGCCGGTGGAGGGTTCCAGCGCGCCTGACGCTCCGGGGCCGCCGGCTTCCGGCGTGCTGCCGGCAGCTTCGGTCGGTTCGGTGGATTCGTTATTGGCTTCGTGATCCATGGGGCCTCCTTGGATGGTCGGTTGCATAAACGGCCAGTCTTCCACAGCCCTGCCGTGGCGCAGAAGCCGATCACGGGAGCCTGAAGCTACCGTGAAGCCATGGACAAGAACACCCGCGACCTGGAACCGGAAATTGAACGGGACTTCAGCCAGAAGATGAGTTACGGCTCCTATTTGGGGCTCGGGGACCTGCTCGCGGCCCAGCATCCGGTCAGCAAGCCGGAACACCACGACGAAATGCTCTTCATCATCCAGCACCAGACCTCGGAGCTGTGGCTGAAGCTGGTGCTGCACGAGCTGCGGGCCGTCCGGGCCCGCCTCATGGCGGACGACCTTCGTGCAGCCATGAAGGGCATCGCCCGGATCAAGCACATCCAGCGCTCGCTGACCGAACAGTGGTCCGTCCTGGCCACCCTGACGCCGTCGGAATACGCGGAATTCCGCGGCGATCTTGGCGCGTCCTCCGGTTTCCAGTCCTATCAGTACCGCGCCGTCGAGTTTCTGCTGGGAAACAAGAACGCCGGCATGATCGAGGTTTTTGCGGCGGATCCGCAGGCGCAGGCGCTGCTGGAGGAGCTGCTTGGGCAGACCAGCATTTACGACGAGTTCATCCGCGCCCTTCACCGGATGGGTTACACCCTTGCACCGGAACTCCTCGAGCGGGACATCACCCAGGCGCATGTCTTCGACGAATCCCTGATGCAGGTCTTCCGGCACGTCTATGAGAATCCCGCTGAGAACTGGGACATCTACGAGGCCTGTGAGGAACTCGTTGACTTGGAGGACAATTTCCAGCTCTGGCGCTTCCGGCACCTGCTCACCGTGCAGCGCACCATCGGAATGAAACGCGGGACCGGCGGCTCCTCGGGTGCGGGGTTCCTGAAACGTGCCCTGGACCTCACGTTTTTCCCTGAGCTTTACGCCGTCCGGACCGAAATCGGACAGCGCTGACGATGCGCTATTTTTAGAAGGTGCTGATATCTGACCGCGACATTCGAGCCGAAATTGCTGACGAGCGGATCGTCCTGGACCCTTACGACCCCGCAATGGTCCAGCCTTCCAGCGTGGATGTGCGGATTGACCGGTACTTCCGGCTGTTCGACAACCACAAGTACGCGCACATTGATCCGTCCCTCGACCAGCCGGACCTGACCCGCCTGGTGGAAGTGGCACCCGATGAGCCGTTCATCCTGCACCCGGGTGAGTTCGTGCTGGGATCCACGTACGAATCCGTCACGCTGCCCGACGACGTCGCGGCACGGCTGGAGGGCAAGTCCTCACTGGGGCGGCTCGGACTGCTGACGCACTCCACGGCCGGCTTCATCGACCCGGGCTTTTCCGGCCACGTGACCCTCGAACTGTCGAACATGGCGACCCTGCCGATCAAGCTCTGGCCCGGGTCGAAGATCGGCCAGCTCTGCTTCTTCAAGCTCACCTCGCCCGCCGAGTATGCCTACGGAACGGGCGCCTACGGCAACCGCTACCAGGGACAGCGGGGCCCGACGGCGTCGCGCAGCCATCTGAACTTCCACCGCACCAGCATCTAGCGGGCAGTGCGCCGGAACTCCGCCTCCCCATTGTTCTAATCCTGCACATAATCCATGACTGAATTAGTCATGGACGCTACATGGTTTGGAGCTCATACTGGGACGACAGAGCGCAGGCGACGCACGCTGCGGCGTGCTCGAAGGAGAACCATGGAACCGTCCACCTCAGCAGAACAATGGGACCAGGAATTCGACCTCCTGATCTTGGGGGCCGGGGCGGGCGGTTTGTCTGCGGCGCTGACCGCAGCAGCCGAGGGTGCATCAGTTCTGGTCCTTGAAAAAACTGAGTACCTGGGCGGCACCACCGCGTACTCCGCCGGGACCTGCTGGGTGCCGAACAACCGGTTTCAGCGGCAGCTGGGGATTCATGATGACCACGAGCGCGCTGCGCGCTACCTGGATGCCGTCGTCGGCGATAAGGCTCCCCGGGGCGGCTGGCTGGCCTATCTGGAGGCGGCGCCCCGGATGCTGGAGGAGTTTCAGAAGCTCGGCGTGACCTTCCGGCATTCGCCGGCGGTAGTGGACTACCATTCCGAGCTGCCCGAGGCAGGTGCTACAGGGCGTGCGCTTGAGCCGGATCCCTTCGACGGCCGCCTGCTGGATAAGTCTGATTTTCGGCGCGTCCGTCCACCGGTGCCGGAATTCGCCCTCATGGGTGGAACGCTCATGCTCCGGCGGGCAGAGGTCGCCGCCCTGCTCAAGCTCTTTAACGGTTCACCGGCAGAGCGGGCCAAAGCAGTCGGCCTGGCAGCCAGGCTGGGTGCCAGGTGGGCACTGGACCGCGTCACGCGTCCCCGGGGCACCCGGCTGGTGATGGGCAACGGCCTCGTGGCCAGGCTGTTTTATGAATCGCGGCGGCGGGGGGCGGAATTCCGGTTCGGTGCGCACACCGGTGAGCTGATCATCCACGACGGCCGTGCCGCGGGCGCTCGTGTAACGCACGAAGGCAGGACCCTCCGGATCCGGGCACGCCGCGGGGTGGTGCTTGCGGCCGGCGGTTTTGCCCACAACACACGGATGCGTGCTGAGTTGATGCCCGAACCAACCCCGCAGTACTCGCGGGCCGGGGAAGGAGCCACCGGAGACACCCTGTCCCTGGCAGAGGCGGCCGGGGCCGCACTTGGCCGTGACAACGGGGAAAACGCGCTGTGGTTCCCCAGTTCGATCGGCCGCAGGGCCGATGGTTCCAGGGTGGTCTTCCCGCATATCTGGGACCGTGCCAAGCCGGGGGTGATTGCCGTGGGAGCCGACGGCAGGCGGTTTACGGACGAGTCCTGCTCCTATCACCGGTTTGTGCGGGCGATGTTTGCTTCTTCCGGAAGCGCTGCCATTCCCGCCTGGCTGGTGGTGGATTCACGGACCCTCGCCAAGTATGGACTGGGCATGATTACGATGCCCCATCTGCCCCGGGCCGCGCTGAAGAGGTACGTGAAGGACGGGTACCTGTATGAAGCCGAGACCCTCGCCGGCCTTGCCCGACAGATCGGCGTCGACCCGGCCGGCCTTGAAGCGACCGTCCAGAGGTACAACGGTTTCGCGGCGACCGGCGTCGACGAAGAATTCCATAAGGGCGAACTGGCTTTTGGCAGGGCGGCGGGGGATCCCGGGCACGGACCCAACCCGAACATCGGCCCCGTCGAGCGGCCCCCGTTCTATGCGATGGCAGTGGTGCCGACGCCGCTCGCCACTGCCTACGGGATCCTTACGGACGGCAACGGGCAGGCCGTTGATGCCGAGGGGTACCCGGTGCCCGGTCTCTACGCCGTCGGAAATGATGCAGCCTCGGTGATGGGTTCGGAGTACCCCGGCGCCGGAGTGCAGGTTGGTTCCGCCCTGACGTTCGGATGGGCAGCTGCCCGCCATGCGGTCGCGGAGGAAGAATCACTGGGTAGGGTGAAGGAATCCGGGGCCGTCTAGCGTTAGGTTGAGTATTCGTGGAAATCCGTTGGCTGGAAGCATTCGTAGCCGTCGCAGAGGAACTCCACTTCGGCAATGCGGCAGCCCGGCTGCGCATGGCGCAGTCGCCGCTCAGCCAGACCATCCGCAAGCTCGAACGTTCGCTGGGTGTTGAGCTGTTTCACCGCAGCACCCGCTCGGTGGAACTCACCGCCCCGGGCCATGCCCTGCTGCCCTACGCCCGTGAGGTCCTGGGGCAGCTGGACGTCGCTGCCAAGGCCGTCAAGCTGCCCCGAGGCCAGGTTTACGGAAACCTCACCCTGGGATTCACCGGGGTCCTGAACCATTTCTCCTTGCCGCCGCTGGCGCGCGCGGTGCAGCAGGCATATCCGGAAATCGCATTGACGCTGGTAGGCCGGGTGATGACCCAGGATGCGGTCCAGCAGCTGGAATCGGGCTCACTGGACCTGGCCTTCGTCGGCCTGCCGGTGGATTCCTCGCGCATCAACGCCCGCCTGCTCGCGCAGGAACCGTTCGGAGTGGTCCTGCCCGAGGGGCATCGGATGGCAGGCATGGATGCCGTGGACCTGGCGGCGCTCGCTGACGAGTCCTTCATCCTTCCTCCACGCAGTGCCGGATCGGTCCTGTATGAGGGAACGATGCGCGCCTGTTCAGAGGCGGGCTTCTATCCCAAAGTGGGGCAGGCCATCACGGATCCGTACATGGTCATGATGCTAGTGGCGGCCGGAATCGGCGTGGCGGTGCTGACGGAGGGGGTAGCTTCCATGCTCCCGCCGGGTGCAGTCTACGTTCCTTTGGCGGGCAAACCGCAGTACATGAATCACGGGCTTGCCTGGTCTATACGTCCGGGTTCCAAGGCACGTGATGCTGTCCTGGAGCTCAGTGAAACTGTGCTGCCGACCCCCGTTCAAATCATGTAAAACAGCTACATAGTCTATGTGTAATTAGGTCGTAGACATAATAAGTGTGGTGGATCACACTGGATGATGTTCCTCCGATGGGGGAGAAAGGATCATCATGACTGCCACTTCCACCGCACCGGTAGTTTCCGGGAAGGCGACGCCTCAGGCCCGCCGTGCCGCGCTCTCAGGTTTCCTGGGGAGCACGCTCGAGTACTACGACTTCTTTATCTACGGTTCAGCAGCCGCACTTGTCTTCTCCCACGTGTTCTTCTCATCGGAGGGGAACTCCGTACTGCTTTCCATCTCCACGCTCGGCGTCGCATACGTGGCGCGGCCCTTGGGCGCAGTCATCTGGGGACACCTCGGGGACAAATTTGGCCGCCGTTCCACTCTGATGGCCTGCCTTTTGCTGATGGGAATCTCGACGTTCCTAATCGGCTGCCTGCCCACCTATGATCAAGCAGGGTTGCTGGCGCCGCTGGCACTCGTGGTGCTGAGGCTGCTGCAGGGCCTGTCCGCCGGCGGGGAATCACCGGGTGCCGCGTCCCTGTCCATGGAGCACGCGCCGGACCACCGCCGTTCCTTCTTCGCCAGCTTCACGATGAGCGGCATCATGTTCGGAATTGTGCTGGCCACGCTGGTATTCATTCCCGTAGCTTCGCTGCCGGATGAGCAGCTGCTGACGTGGGGGTGGCGGATCCCGTTCTGGATCAGCATTCTCCTGACGGGCGTAGCATTCTGGATCCGGCGCCATTTGGAAGAGCCGGAGGTCTTCGAGGAAACCAAAGAATCCAACCAGGTCGCCAAGGTTCCGCTGGTCGAGCTCTTCAAATATCACTGGGCCGCCGTGATCCGTGTGATGTTCTCATCGACATTCGCCATGATCAACACCATCGTCAACGTCTTCGCCCTGGCCTACGCAGTGGAGCACAACGGCATTGAACGCACCACCATGCTCACGGTTATTGCGGCCGCGAATTTTTCCGCCGTGCTGACCCAGCCCCTCTTCGGATTGCTGGCAGATAAGGTCGGCCGCAAACCAGTGTTCATCGGCGGTGCCCTGGGCGCCGGTGCCATGATGTTCGTGTTCTTCAACGCCATCAGCACGGGCAACGTCGCGCTGATTTTCATCTCCTCAATCATCCTCATGGGTGGCCTGTATGCCGCGCCAAACGGTTCGTACATGGCCTCCTTCCCTGAACAGTTCCCCGCAAAGGTGCGTTACTCCGGCATGGCGATCGGCCTGATGCTCGGGCTGCTGGTTTCCGGTTTCACCCCGGCGATCGGCACCCTCATGACCGCCGGTGACCTCACCAACTGGATGCCGGTGGCGCTGATGTGCCTTGGATTCACAGTGATTGCTGCGGTTGCTTTTGCCACGGGTCCGGAAACGTACCGGATTCCCACAGCCCAGCTGGGGCTGACCCGCGCCGAGCGCGAAGAGATGAAGCAGCAGTGAGCACCGGCGGCCCGCTGCGGATAGGGCTCATCGGCAACGGCCTGGCAACGTCCCTCTCCCCCCTGATCCATGAGGAAGAAGCCAAGGCACTGGGCTTGTCCGGTTACAGGTATGAGCGCCTTGACCTCTCCGGCATGGCCGCAGTGGACCTGGCCGAGGTGCTGCAGGAAGCGCTGCACGACGGGTTTACGGGTTTCAACGTCACCTATCCCCACAAGCAGGCCATCCTGCCCTGCCTGGACTCAGTTGCTCCTGATGCCGCCGTACTCGGCGCCGTAAACACGATCGTGGCGACGGAGACCGGGCTGAGGGGCTACAACACAGACCGCAGCGGCTTCCTCGCCGGGCTCCGCCGCGTGCTCCCTGCCGGCACCGGGCACCGAACCGCAACCCTCTTTGGTGCCGGGGGAGCAGGGTCTGCCGTTGCAGCTGCGCTGCTGGATTTTGGTGTGCAGGATCTGAGGATCATAGATCCGGATCCCGAACGGCGGGAACAGCTGAACGCTGCGCTGCAGCTGGCATACCCGGCACGTGGCGGTACCAGCATCCAGGCCGGCGGCGAAGAACGAGCCCGCGAGTGGGTCAGCACTGCCGACGGGGTGGTCAACGCTACGCCGATCGGGATGGAGCACATTCCCGGTACGCCCTTTGACACAGCGTGGCTCACGCCCGGTCACTGGGTGGCAGACGTCGTCTACCGTCCGGTAACGACAGCGCTGCTGGCTGAAGCATCAGCGCTGGGCTGCCCTGTGGTCGACGGCACGACCATGCTCGTGGAACAGGCAGCGGACACCTTCGCACTCGTCACGGGCATTGAGCCGGTGAGGACAAGGATGCGTTCACACCTCGCCTGGCTCCTTGCACCTGCAATGCGGTAACTAGCCGCCCCCACCACTACTCCCCGAAAGAGGACGATGACTGACTCGGCACGTACACAAGCACCCCGCCTGCGCGTCGGAATCGTGGGTTGCGGCAACATCAGCCGCAACCACATCGAGGCCTATGCCGCACTTGGGGAAACGGAGGTTGTGGGGGTCTGCGACGTCGACATGGCCCGTGCACGGCAGACAGCCGCCGCCTGGCAGATACCCAACGCAGTGGACTCGGCAGCAGCGCTCCTGGACCTCGGGCTGGACATCATTTCGGTCTGCACTCCGCATCCGACGCATGAAGCAGTTGTCCTGCAGGCTGCGGCAGCCGGGGTGCACGTGCTGTGCGAGAAGCCAATCGCGGTGGACCTCGCGGCTGCCCGGAACATGGTTGAGGCCTGCGAGAGCCACGGTGTTGCACTGGGCGTGCTTTTCCAGCGCCGGTTCTGGCCGGCCGCAGCCGCCCTCCGCGCAGCCATTGACGACGGCACCCTGGGACGGCCGGTGATGGGCCAGGTTTCGGTTCTCCTGCAGAGGGATCCTGAGTATTACCGTGCAGATGCGTGGCGCGGAACCTGGGCGAACGACGGCGGCGGTGTGCTGATGACGCAGGCGATCCACTACATCGACCTGCTGCAGTGGTATCTGGGCGAGGTGTCGGAAGTCTACGGAGCGGTCAACACCTTCAAGCACGGGGACTATATCGAGGTCGAGGACTCGGCAAGTGCTGTCCTGAAGTTCACCAGCGGAGCGCTGGCCACGCTGAACGCTTCCACCGCCGCCAGTCCGTCCCTCGGGGTGCAAATCCGCATCACGGGTTCAACCGGAGCGACGGCCGAGCTCAGTGAATTCCCTGAGGGTACGGACGGGCGCCTCACCATCGCGGCAGACGGGGGATCCGGGGTTGAAGCTCCTGGCGGCATCACCGCAGGGGCCAACGTGGACCTGGCGGCCATCAACGAAGCGCTGATCCCGCATCACCGGGCGCAAATCGAGGACTTCGTGAACGCAGTGAGGAGCGGAGGCGTCCCCGCTGTTACCGGACGGGATGGTACGAATGCCCTCCGCATCCTGCTGGCGGTCTACGAGTCAGCCCGGACCGGGGAGCCGGTCCGGTTTGCACCGTTCCCCGCCGGGGTGGCGATTCCTCCGGCACGTTCCGGAGCGCCGGCTGAGACCCAACCAGCAATCTCCGCATGCACAAGTCCCCTGAAGATTTGAGAGAACACATGAGAACCCACAGCCCCGAGATTGGCCTTGCCCAGCTGTCCCTGCTCCGCACCGAGCCACCCCGGCTGGTGCGGATCGCAGCTGCCGCAGGTTTCGACTTCGTGGGCGCCCGGGTGCGCCAGGTGACGGCAACGGAGCTGCCATACGACCTCGCCCCGGGGTCGCCGATGTTCCGTGAAACAATGCGCGCCGTCGAAGAGACGGGGGTGGTCATCAAGGACATTGAGTTCCTGTTGCTTGACGGGAGCGACCAGCGGTCCGCCTGGCTCCGGATGATGGAGGCGGGGAAGGCACTGGGGGCTGCGACCCTGACGGTTGCCGCGTCGCTCACGGATCACGGACGGCTGAGCGGGATCCTCACGCAGATGGCGAAGGACGGCGCTGATTTCGGCATTGTCCCCACCCTGGAAGTTATCTCCTATCAGTCCGTGAATTCACTCCCGCTGGCCGCGGAACTGGCACGGGAGTCCGGCTGCAGGATTGTGGCCGACACACTGCACCTGAGCAGGGTGGGCACCACGGACGCGGAACTCCATGAATTCGGCGAACTGGTTCCGCTGCTGCAGTTGTGCGATGGTCCGGTGGCCGCTCCGGCCAGCCGGAACGGCCTGCTGTTCGAATCCCGGTCCGAGCGCCAGGTGCCCGGAGAAGGCGGATTCCGGCTCGCGGAGATGATCGCTGCGCTGCCCGAAGGAACCCCGGTGAGTGTGGAAACCCCTTCCGATTCATCTCTCGCCCAGATCGGTGAACAGGCCTGGGCGAACCGCCTGAAGCAGGCCGCCGACTCGGTGATCGCCTCCGCTGGAAACCTGAGAGTTGCTGCCCGCGCCCTTCGGCAGCCCTGAGCTGCCACCCTCGTCCGGGTACCCCGACACCCGGAACAGCACACCAATGCAAACGAACGGAATAACAGATGAGCACCACAGTTAGCAGGGACACCGAAGCAGACGTCGTCGTCGTCGGGTCAGGCGCAGGAGGCCTGTCCGCTGCGGTCACCAGCGCCTACCACGGACTGAAGGTGGTGGTGGTGGAACGGGCAGAGGTTCTTGGGGGCGCCACCTCCCATTCCGGCGGTTGGGCATGGGCTCCGGGCAACCCCCTGGCGAAGGCCGACGGCGTCCAGGAGGACCGCGAAGAATTCCGCACCTACCTCCGCAACGTCCTGGGGCAGGACTACGACGCCGAGCGGATCGACGCGTTTCTGGAAGCGGCGCCGCATATGGTGGGCTTTTTCCATAACCGCACCTCGCTCCAGTTCACACCGGGCACGCGGATCAACGACATCTACGGATCGTTGCCGGGAGCGGGCACCGGACACCGCTCCGTCGCTCCGGCGCCCTTCAACGCCCGGAACGTAAAGCCTGGGCTGCGCAGCAAGATGCGGCACCAGCTCTACGCGACCAGTTTCCTGGGTATGGGGATCATGGCCGGTCCTGACCTGACCAAGTTCTTGTCGGCGTCCCGCGGCAACCCGGCCGGCCTGCTCCATGCGGCAAGGCGGGTGACCGCCCACCTGGTGGGCCTCGCCCTGCACCGCAGGAACATGCAGCTGGTCAACGGTACGGCGCTAACCGCCCGGCTCCTCAAATCCGCGGACGACTTGGGCGTGGACATCCGCGTCGCGACGACCGCGGAAAAACTGCTGACGGACAGCGCCGGCCAAGTTACCGGACTCCGGGTGCGCGGCACAGGCGGCAGCTACACGATCACTGCGCGCCGGGGCGTCGTTCTTGCAACAGGAGGGTTTCCCAGCAACACCGGGTACCGCGCCAAGCTCTTCCCGAAAACTCCTACCGGGGTTGAACACTGGACTCTGGCACCCCCCGAGGCAGACGGCTCGGGCCTGGACCTGGCACTGGATGCCGGTGCACGGTTCGTAACGCAGGTTGCCTCACCCGCGGCCTGGTGCCCGGTCTCCCTGGTCAAGTATCCCAACGGCAAGCAGGGTGTGTTCCCACACATCATGGACCGTGCCAAACCCGGCAGCATTGGGGTGCTGGCGTCCGGGAAGCGGTTCGTGAATGAGGCGAACGGTTACTGGGACTACGTCGACGCGATGATCAAGGCGACCGATGAGGGCGACACCGTCCAGTCCTGGCAGATAGCCGATTCGCGCTTCGTGCGCCGTTACCCGCTGGGCATGGCCAAGCCTCTGCCCGTGCCGCTTTTCCCGTACCTGCGCAGCGGGTACCTCGTCCGGGGCAGGACGCTCCACGAGCTGGCGGCAAAATGCGGCATTGACCCTGATGCCCTGGCCAAGACGGTGGAGGAGTTCAACAGCAACGCCCGCCGCGGCGTCGATCCTGAATTCGGGCGCGGTGAGACCCCGTTCAACCGTTCCGGAGGAGATCCGAAAACCCGTCCCAACCCCACGCTCGCCCCCCTGGAGAGGGGCCCCTTCTACGCCGTCAGGGTGCTGCCAGGCAGTTTCGGTACTTTCGCCGGCCTCGCGGTGGACGCTTCCGCCCGAGTGCTCACCGAAGCCGGTTCGCCCATCAAGGGGCTCTACGCAGCGGGCAACGACCAGGCCAGCGTCATGGGCGGCCACTATCCCGCAGGCGGCATCAACCTCGGCCCCGCACTAACCTTCGGCTACGTCGCGGGACGCGACCTTGCCGGGGCAACAACCTACGAAGACGACGGGACACCCGTCACGGCCAGTTCCAGCACACCAACAACAGATTCCCAGGAGTTCCAGCCATGAACACGTATGCCGTCACCTACACCTACTCAGCCGAATCCGCAGCTCAGCGTGACGCCGTTCGTCCGAAACACGTCGAGTTCCTGCAGGCACTGTTCGACTCGGGCAGGCTGCTGGTCAGCGGACCGCTGGATGCAGGTACCGGTGCCCTCCTGGTCATCCAGGCGACCGACGAGGCTGAAGCAGCCGCGGTGATGGACGGCGACCCGTTCGCCCAGTCCGGGCTGGTATCGGAGCGCAGGATCAGCCACTGGAACATCTTTTTCGGAAGGGACAAGCTTCAGGTCCCTGCGGGCGCCCGGGGATAGGGCGGGCATGCTGCGAGCCCATACCGTCAGACGGCGGACGATCGAGCTGCGCGACGAGGACCCACCTGCGCTTATACCGGGGCACGCGCTGGTCCGGGTACACCAGGTGGCCCTGTGCGGGACCGACCTGCACATCTGGGACGACGATTATCCGACCGAACTGCCGCTGGTCCAGGGACACGAGTTCACCGGGCGGATCGAAGCCATTGACCAGGCGGCCGGCTCGGAGCTGGCGGTGGGAAGCGCCGTCGCGGTTAGTCCTATGGTTTACTGCGGGAGCTGCGGGCCGTGCCTCGGCGGGCGCCCCAACGTTTGCGAATCGATCTCCTGCCTGGGGTGCTACGAAGACGGAGCCCTTACGGAGGTCATCAGCGTTCCAGTATCGAAGCTTCACCCTGTGCCCGAGGGCATGCCACTGCGGCTGGCGGTGCTGGGCGAACCGGGATCGATTGCGATGCAGGCTGTGAACCGCGGCAGACCCGAAGCAGGGGAGACGGCCATGGTTTTCGGCTGCGGGCCAATCGGGCTGCTGACGACGCTTTTCCTGACCGAGCTCGGCGTCAACGTTATAACTTCTGACCTGGTACCGGCCAAGCTCGAAATGTCCCGGAAATTCGGAGCAGTGGCCACGATGCTGGCCGGCTCCGGGCCATTTCCGGATTCCTCTCAGCGCAAGGAGCTCGAATCCTGGTGCCGGATGTCCGGACCCACCCTGCTCATCGAAGCGACCGGTGCGGCGGCGTCGTTCGAGAACGCGCTTACCCTGGCAGCACCGACGGCACGGATTGTCCAGGTGGGTATCTCCACTGCAACTGCGGCACTGTCCATGCGGACGGTCCCGTTCAAGGAACTGGACATCCTCGGCAGCAGGAACAGCGTAAACCTCATCCCTGCCGCCCTGGCGGCCCTAAACCGGCATCAGGACCTGGCCGAAGATCTGATTACCCATACCTTCGACTTGGCCGCGGTTCAGGAAGCCTTCGAAACCATGCTTGATCCGGCCCAGGGTGCAGGGAAGATCGTCATCAGCATGCCCGTGCCTGAGCCGGCGTCCCAGCCCGGAGAACGCGCCGGCGCACACGCCGGTACACATGCCGGCCGACACTTGGAGAACTGACACATGGGACCTATGGAAGCTCCTGTCACCACGAACCCTGCCGATCTGGCGTCCGCCTACGACGTCGTGGTGATGGGGTCCGGTGCAGCTGGCCTCACCGCCTCTGTCCGGGCAGCCTACGGCGGTGCCTCCGTGCTGGTGCTTGAGAAGGCAGGTCTGCTGGGCGGCACCACTTCTGCGGGCGGCGGCGTTATTTGGGCACCCAACAACCATTTATCCCGCACCGCGGGATTCGAGGATTCCCGGGATGCGGGCATCAGCTATCTGCGGGAAGCAGCAGGCCACGCCATGCCGCAGGATGACATTGAGTGGTTCGTTGAGACCGCAGCGGACGTCATTGGGTTCCTGGACCGCCACACCCGCGTCCGCCTGGCTCCGCTGGCCCGTCCGGACTACCACCTGGAATGGGACGGTGCCGCAGCCGGAGGCCGGAGCCTGGATAACCTGCCGTTCTCAGATGAAGACCACCCGGGACTCGCAGCACTGCTGCGGCCGTCAACGTACTTCCCGCTGCTCACCATGATTGAACGGGACAACCTCAACGGCCGGGCGCCGGACCCGCAGCTGCTGCGCAGCCGCGCCGATGAAGGCATCCGGACCATGGGTGGGGCCCTGGCGGGGTCCCTGGCCGCCACCGCCATTGATCTGGGAGTGCGTCTTGCCGTTCAGGCGCCGGTGACAGGCCTGTCCCGTTCCGGCAGTGGATGGAACGTGGAGATCGCCGGCCGGGCGGAAGCAATCCGGGCCGGCGCCGTCGTCGTAGCCTCCGGTGGATTCGAGTTCAACGCGGATATGCGCGCAGCATTCCTTCCCCTGCCGGTCACGCCGATCGGTGCCCCGTCAAATGAGGGCGACGGGCTCGAACTGGCGCTCGCTGCCGGCGCTGCAGTCCGGGACATGACGGCGATGTGGGGAGTCCCGGTGATAACTCCGCCGGGCGCACGGTATGACGGTCAGCCCACAGGGCGGATGGCGAACGTTGAAATGACGCTGCCGGGTTCCATCACCGTCAATGCCGCCGGCCGGCGCTTCGTCAACGAAGCGCTGAACTACCACGACGCCGCACGGGTCTTCGCCAATACCGATCCGGGGAGCACACGCCAGCAGAACAATCCGGCGTGGCTCGTTTTCGACGCAGACTTTCACGCGAAATATCCGGTGGCGGGGTCGGTGCCAGGTGTGGCGCAGGATTGGATGAACGGGTCGGCCAGCCTCCAGGAACTGGCTGAAAAGACAGGAATCGACGCTGCCGGATTGGCTGAGACGGTGCGGTTCTTCAACAGTGATGCCCGGCAGGGCATAGATACCTTGTACGGCCGTGGAGCAAGCGAACAGGACCGGCACCTGGGCGACCGGTCGAACCTGCCCAACCCCTGCCTTTCCCCGCTGGACAGGCCGCCGTTCTATGCAGTCCGCGTGCACGCAGGGATGCTGGGAACCTCCGGCGGGCTGGCGGTCAGCCAGCACGGACAGGTCCTGGGCTGGGACGGCTCTCCCATCACCGGCCTGTACGCGGCGGGCAACGCAGCAGCTGGGGTTTTCCGCAACCACTACCCGGGCGGAGGGGCGACGCTGGGATCTGCCGTCACCCGTGCCTATGCCGCGGCCCGCCACCTCTGCGGAGACACCGCATGATCCCGGAGCCGGTGTCCCCGCCGCCCCACCTGCAGATATGGCCTGGCCGGTTCGCCGGCAGGGTTGTCCTGGTGACCGGTGCCGGCGGAGGGCTGGGATCAGAGGCAGCCATCAGGCTGTGGGCCGAGGGAGCATGCGTCGTGGCCACAGATGTCACGGCACCGGCCGGGGGTGCACCAGGCGCCGGAGAGTCCCTTGGGCTGGATGTCACGGACCCGGACCAGTGGAATCAGGTGCTCCGGCACATCATGAACCGTTTCGGTCGGCTGGACGGCGCTCTGTTCTGCCACGGAGTCCAGGGCCCGGAAGCTCCGGTGAAGGACGTGCCGCACGTGGGGTGGAACCGCACACTGGAGATCAACCTGACAGGCTGTTTCTACGGCCTGCAGGCGGTGATCCCGCACATGCAAGCCGCCGGATACGGCCGGATCGCCATGCTGGCCTCGATCGCCGGGAGGGAAGGGAACGAGAACATGTCGGCCTATTCCGTCTCCAAAGCGGGTCTGATTGCCCTGGCCAAGTCGGCGGCCAAGGAAACCGCCCCCGCAGGCATTTCCATCAACTGTGTTGCCCCGTCGATGTTCGCGACGCCGCTGCTAAAGGACCTGAGTCCCGAACGCAATGCGTCACTGCTCGCCAGGGTGCCAATGCGCAGAGTGGGGTATCCGGCGGAATTCGCGGCCTTGGCAGCCTGGCTGCTCTCTCCCGAATGCAGCTACATGACGGGGCAGACACTGGACCTCAGCGGAGGCCGAAACACTGCCTGAAGAATGAGCCCGGCGGGGCAGCGGGGCCCGACCTCGTCGCGCAGCCACCTAAACTTCCACCGCACCAGCATCTAGCGGGCAGCGCCGCCCCTAGCCGGTCCTACTGTGGACACCGGAGAGGCATGGTGCCAGATTGGGCGCATGGAACCCGCCGAACCGTCCGCACTGACGGACTACCTGGCTTCCCTGGACCACCCGATGCGCTCGTCGGTCCAGAAGCTGCGTGAAGCTATCCTGTCCGTGGACCCGCGGATCCGGGAAAACGTCAAATGGCATTCGCCGAATTTCTTCCTGCGCGACGACTTCGCCACGTTCAACCTCAACCGGCCCCAGGCCGTTCAGGTCGTTTTGCACACGGGCGCCAAACCCAAGCCTGAGCACCGCGAAATCACCGTGGCCGATCCGCGGAAGGTGCTTCGCTGGGCCGGACGGAACCGGGGAGTCATTACCTTCCCCAGCCGCGCTGCCGCGGACGCGGGACTGGAGGACTTCACCGACGTCGTCCGGCAGTGGGTTTCCCAGCTGGAATAGGACCTAGACCTCCGGAACCACCGCTTTCGGCGTGCGCTCCGGGGAGCGGACCGGCAGCAGTGCCAGCAGGCCCAGCAGCAGGACCAGCAGGATGCCGATGATGCCGTACCGCTGCGCACCGAAGATGGTGATGAACAGGGCAAAGAGCGACGGCGCCAGGAAACTCACTGCCCTGCCCGTGGTGGCATAGAGGCCAAAGAGTTCGCCCTCCTCGCCGTCGGGGGCCAGCCGTGCCAGGAACGCCCGGGACGCCGACTGCGCCGGGCCAACGAACAGGCACAGGGCCAGGCCGAAGATCCAGAACGTGGTGTCGCCGGTCCAGCTGAGTCCGAACATGCTGACATCGTCCGCGCCCAGCACGGCGATGGCAGATCCGGCCAGCAAGAGGCCGGTCAGGGCGCCGACGATCACGGGTTTGGGACCAATGCGGTCGTCCAGGAAACCGCCCGCAAAGGAGCCTGCCGCCGCCACGATGTTGCCGAAGATGGCGAACATGATCACCTGGGGCAGTTCCCAGCCGAACGTTCCGGCCGCGATGACACCGCCGAAGGTGAATACCGCTGCCAGCCCGTCACGGAAAACGGCTGAGGCGAGGAGGAAGAAGATCGTGTGGGGGCTGGTCTTGTAGATGGCCTTGACCCGGCGGAAGAGCAGTCCGTAGGACGCGATGAAGCCAATCTTGGCGGCCTTGGTGCGGGGCACTTCCGGCACGGTAAAGAAGATCGGAAGGGAGAACAGCAGGAACCACACAGCTGAGAAAACGGCGACGGCCCGGATATTCTGGCCGTTCTCGGACGTGACCCCGAACCATCCGATGTCGGGGTTGATAAAGCCGACCAGGACCAGGGCAAGCGCGGCGATGCCGCCGACGTACCCCATAGCCCACCCGAAGCCGCTGACCTTGCCAATCGTGGCCGGGGTGGAGACCTGCTTGAGCATGGCGAAGTAGTTCACGTTGGCGAATTCGAAGAACACGTTGGCCAGGGCGATGAGGGCCACCCCAACGAGCAGGAAGTTTTCACTCGGGTAGACGAAGAAACACAGTCCTGTCGCCACACACACAGCAAGGGTGTTGAGCGCCAGCCACAGCTTCCGCCGTCCGCCGGCGTCGGAGCGCTGCCCGGTCACGGGAGCAAGGACGGCCACCACGACGCCCGCGGCGGCAAGGCCTGCGCCCAGGACTGCCGATGCGTGATCCTTGCCGCCGAACGGAGCCGACGTCAGGTACACGGTAAAGACGAAGGTCGTCATCACAGCGTTGAAGGCTGCGGATCCCCAGTCCCACGAGGCCCAGGCCCAAACCTCCCGCCGTCGAAGGCGGGCAGGGGGACCGGGATGATGCCCCGGTGTGATGTGCGCGGTAGTTGATGCCATGGTCCAGATGCTAGCCCGCCCAAGCGGCGTGAGGCGGGCAGGCGCGGTCGAAACGCGTAACCGTGACACACCCCCGAATGGGCTGAGGGCGTATGCCATGGGTAGAATAAACAAGACCCTTCGCCCGCATCGTTGATAACTAAAGCTGTGTTCTGACCTGCAAACCCCCAGAGAACCCGGGAGATCTACGTGCTACTTGTGCTCACCGTCTTGTTTACGGTGGCATTGGTGGCGCCGTTATTCTTCCGGTGGTTCGGCAGGTCCGCCTTTTACATCCTGGCCGCAGTTCCCGCAGTGGCGTTCCTGTGGCTGATGGCAACGTTCAGCCGCTATACCGGGGCGGACCAGACCCTCGCTTCCGGCGCTCCCAACGCGCCGCCGTCGGTCATCATCCCCTGGATTCCCGACCTCCGGGTGGAGCTGGCCTTCCGCATGGACGCGCTCTCAGCCGTCCTTTCCATCCTCATCCTCGGCGTCGGCTCGCTGGTCCTGTTCTACTGCGCCAGGTACTTCCGTCCCGAAGATCCGAAGATGGGCAGCTTCGGTGCCCAGTTGCTGGCCTTTGCCGCAGCCATGTTCGGTCTGGTCACAGCCGATGACCTGATTCTGCTGTTCATCTTCTGGGAACTGACCACCATCCTCTCCTACCTGCTCATCGGCTACGCGGCGCACCGGCTTTCGGCCCGCCGTGCCGCCCTGCAGGCGCTGATCGTTACGACGTTCGGCGGCCTGGCCATGCTCGTGGGCATGATCATGCTCGGCTCCGCGGCGGGAACGTACCGGATCTCCGAGATCATGTCGCAGGCGCCGCAGCTGGCGGCGAGCGGCGTGATTGTCGACGTCGCGGTGGTCCTGCTGCTCCTTGGCGCAGTTTCCAAGTCGGCCCTGTTCCCCTTCCATTTCTGGCTTCCGGCCGCCATGGCTGCCCCGACGCCGGTCAGCGCGTACCTGCACGCCGCGGCCATGGTGAAGGCCGGTATCTATCTGGTGGCGCGCCTGGCTCCCGGGTTCTCGGACACCATGTACTGGTCTGCCGTGGTCTCCATCCTTGGCCTGGCGACCCTGCTCCTGGGCGGCTGGCGTGCGCTGCGCCAGCACGACCTCAAGCTCATGCTGGCCTACGGAACTGTCAGCCAGCTCGGCTTCCTGACCCTTGTGGTGGGACTGGGCAACCGGGAAGCGGCGCTGGCGGGCATTGGCCTGCTGGTGGCCCATGGCTTCTTCAAGGCCACACTGTTCCTGGTCGTGGGAATCATCGACCATCAGGCAGGCACCCGCGATATCCGCAAGCTGTCCGGCGTAGGGCGCTCCGCTCCGCTGCTGGCCGTTGTCGCCGCGATCGGCGCAGCCTCCATGGCGGGCCTGCCTCCGCTGCTCGGATTCGTGGCGAAGGAATCCGTTTACGAAACGTATGTGCACTTCGCCCAGAAGCAGGGAACCGTCACTGCCTGGGTCCTGCTGATCGGCGTCGTCGCCGGCGCAGTCCTGACCTTTGCCTACAGCTGCCGGTTTGTCTGGGGCGGGTTCGCGACGAAAGCCAGCTGCAAACCCACGCCGTTCAAGACCGTGCCGTGGCCCTTCCTGGCGCCGCCGGCCCTGCTCGCCGCCGCCACCGTGTTCTTCGGCCTGTGGCCGAAGCCGCTGGACACGATCATCACCCCGTACGCCGACCTCTATCCGCTCGAGGGCGAGGCAACACACCTTGCCCTGTGGCACGGGTTTACCTTGGCGCTCGGCCTGACCGGCGTGACCATCCTCCTCGGGCTGCTGCTTTTCTGGCAGCGCGTCCGGGTAGAGAAACTCCAGGCACGCACCGCCAGCCCGCTGGACGCCGAGCGGTCCTACCGCGGACTGATCGGCATCCTGGACGACGTCGCCGTCTGGGTCACCGGCCGTACGCAGCGAGGCTCCCTGACCTTCTACCTGTTCGTGATCCTCAGCATGGCGATCGTCAGCCCGCTCTCCGCCGTGGTGCTGCGCGACGCACCCATGCCTGAAGAGTTCCACTGGTTCGATTCCCCGCTGCAGGCCGTCATCGGCGCCGCCGCGGTGATCGGAGCGGTGGGAGCCGCCCGCGCCAACAAGCGTTTCCTGGCCGTGCTCATGGTCAGTGTCTCCGGTTACTCCATTGCGCTCCTGTTCGCGCTCCAGGGGGCACCGGACCTGGCCCTGACCCAGATGCTCGTGGAAACCATTGTCCTGGTGGCCTTTGTCCTGGCGCTGCGCTCACTGCCCGCCCGGCTCTGGAAGCGGGAACCCACCGGCCAGCGGCTGATGCGAGCCCTGCTCGGCATCGCCTTCGGCGGCGCCATGGTGGTCTTCGCCATGTCCGCGATGGCCTCCCGCGTTGCCGAACCCATTTCACTGGCCTACCCGGAGCTGGCGTACAAGGGCGGCGGCGGCCTGAACATTGTCAACGTGACCCTGGTGGACATCAGGGCCTGGGACACGTTCGGTGAAATCTCCGTGCTGGCCATGGCCGCGACAGGCGTGGCATCACTGATCTTCATCCGCGGCCGCGGTGACAAGCGCCGCCGTGCCGATGAGGTCGCCACCGGTTCAGTGGACCGCGGACGCGAGCACTTTGGCTCATCTGACCGTGAGGCGGCGACGCTGGCGCTGGCCCGGAAGTTCTCCTCCGTTTCCCGGGAAGCCTGGCTTGTGGCAGGACGGACCCTTGCCCCGGAACGCCGGTCCATCATCTTCGAAGTCATTACGCGCCTGCTGTTCCACTCAGTGATCATTTTCTCGATCTACCTGCTGCTGGCTGGGCACAACCTGCCCGGCGGCGGCTTCGCCGGCGGCCTGATGGCAGGGCTGGCCCTGACCATCCGCTACCTCGCCGGCGGGCGCTTCGAACTCGCCGAAGCCACTCCGGTGAGCGCCGGCATGCTGCTCGGCGGCGGACTGGGACTTGCCGCGCTTTCGGCCGCCGCACCGCTGTTCTTCGGCGGGCAGATCCTGCAGAGCGCCATCATCGAGTTCACGTGGCCGGTCTTCGGCGACATCAAGTTCGTGACCTCAACCATCTTCGACATCGGCGTGTACCTGGTGGTGGTCGGCCTGGTGCTGGACGTGCTGCGCAGCCTCGGCTCGGAGATCGATGAACGCAGCGAAGGCGGATCCTCGGACGACGAGGACTTCATTGAACCCGAACCGGAACTGCAGGATGTGGAAGGAGTGACCCGATGAGCGTCAACATCACGCTGCTGCTGATCATGGGCGCCCTGTTCGCAGCCGGCATCTACCTTGTGCTCGAACGCAGCCTGACCCGGGTGGTGCTGGGCCTGGCCATGATGACCAACGCCACGAACATCCTGCTGCTGGCCACGGGCGGCTACCAGGGCCTGGCTCCGCTGTTCAGCGCGGAGATTCCGGCGGAAGATTACAGCGATCCCCTTCCGCAGGCGTTCATCCTCACGTCAATCGTCATCTCCTTCTCCGTGACGGCCTTTATGCTCGGCATCATTTACCGGTCCTGGGTCCTGGGACGCCAGGACGAGGTCCAGGACGATATCGAAGACCGCCGCGTGGCCAGCCAGAGCAGCTACGACGCCGAGGACGACGCCGATGTCCCCGAGGACACCACAGAGTTCACCCCGGCTGAGGAAGCTGAAGAAGCTCCCGGCTCGCAGCGCGGGCAGGGTTCCGCAAGTGCAGGAGAGGCAAAACGATGAATGCTTCCAGTTTTGCCCCGCTCGCCGTCGTCCTGCCCTTCATGGGTGCGGCGCTGGCCTTCATCCTGATCCGGCACCAGCGCTCCCAGCGGATCGTGAGCGTTACCGTGCTGACGCTGACGCTGCTGCTGGAATGCCTGCTCCTGGGCGCCGTCTGGGAAACCGGGGCCCAGGCAGTGAACCTGGGCGGGTGGCTGCCGCCGTTTGGCATCACGATGGTGGTGGACCAGTTCTCCGCACTGATGCTGGTGGTCTCCACGGCGATCAGCCTCGCGGTGCTCATCTATGCTGCAGGCCAGGGCATGACGGACGGGGACGAAGACGGCCCCATCTCGATCTTCCATCCCACGTACCTGATCCTGGTAGCCGGGGTCTCCAACGCCTTCCTGGCCGGTGACCTCTTCAACCTGTATGTCGGCTTCGAAATCCTGCTGACGGCAAGCTACGTGCTGATGACCCTCGGCGGCACAACGCCCAGAATCAGGGCCGGCGTCACCTACGTCGTCGTCAGTGTCATTTCCTCGGTGCTGTTCCTGATCGCCATCGCCATGATCTACGCGGCCACCGGCACAGTAAACATGGCAGACCTCGCGATCAAGCTCGGCGAACTGGATCCAGGCACCCAGATGATGCTGCATCTGATGCTGCTCGTGGCGTTTGGCATCAAGGCAGCTGTGTTCCCGCTGTCCTTCTGGCTGCCCGACTCCTATCCCACGGCTCCCGCGCCGGTCACCGCAGTGTTCGCCGGCCTGCTGACCAAGGTGGGCGTCTACGCGATGGTCCGCACCGAAACCCTGCTGTTCCCGGGGGACAGAATCAATACGCTGCTGATGATCGTCGCCGGGCTGACCATGCTGGTTGGCATCCTGGGTGCGCTCGCGCAGACGGATATCAAGCGAATGCTCTCCTTCACGCTGGTGAGCCACATCGGCTACATGGTCTTCGGACTGGCAGTCTCCTCAGTGGTGGGCATCGGTGCAGCCGTGTTTTACGTGGTCCACCACATCACCGTCCAGACGAGCCTGTTCCTGGTTACCGGCCTGATTGAGCGCCGCGGCGGAACGGCCAACATGGACCGACTGGGCGGACTGGCCAGGCTTTCACCGCTGCTGGCCGTCCTGTACTTTGTCCCGGCCATCAACCTTGCCGGCATTCCGCCGTTCTCCGGCTTCCTCGGGAAACTGGGACTCATGCAGGCCGGTGTGGAACTGGGGACGCCTCTCGCGTACATCCTGGTGGCTGCCAGCGTGCTGACCTCCCTGCTGACGCTGCTGGTCATGGCCAGGGTGTGGAACCGTGCGTTCTGGCGTACCCCCGAGGATGCCGTGCACCCTGACCCGATCCTGCTGGCGACGACGACTGACGGCAGCGTTGTCCGCGATTCGGGCAACGTCCGCGATCACTCGAGCGGGCGCTTCGCCGGCCGGTCCACCGTGAACCTGCTGCCGCGCACCATGGTCTACCCCACGGTGGGACTGGTAGCGCTGGGCGTATCCCTGACCATCCTTGCCGGCCCGCTCTTCTCACTCAGCGACCGGGCCGCCCAGGACCTGCTGGACCGGACACCGTACATCGAAGCAGTCTTCGGCGAAGGGACCGCACCGTGACCAAAAAAGCACGCATGCGTTCCCATCCGCGGATTCCGCTGCTCAAGGAATTGCCGCTGATCATCTGGCTGGTCCTGCTGTGGGGTGCCCTCTGGCAGGACTTCAGCGCGGGCAACCTGCTCTTCGGTGCAATCATCGCGTTCGTAGTGACGAACATTTTCTACCTGCCGCCGGTGGAGCTCAGCGGACGCTTCAACATCCTCTATGTGCTGGGATTCGGCGTTCGCTTTCTCTACAAGCTCGTCAAAGCCAGCGTCCATGTCATGTGGCTGGCCATAGCGCACGGGCCGAACATCAAGAACGCCGTGGTGGCCGTGAAACTGCGCAGCCACTCGGATTTGCTGGTGACTGCCACCGGGCACGCTCTTTCGCTCATCCCAGGCTCGCTGGTAGTCGAGGTGGACCGGTCCACGTCCACCCTGTACCTGCACTGCCTGGGAGTGGCCACGCAGGAAGCCGCTGAAAAGATCCGTGACGACGTCCGATCCACCGAGTCCTGGCTGATCCGCGCGATTGGAACCAAAGAAGACCTCTCGCTGGTACGGGCGGAGCAAAAGGACCTGCGGGAACTGCGGAACGGGGAGGTCAGCCGATGACTGCCGGAATCATTGTCGTGGCGGCACTCATGCTGGCGGTGGCCGCCGGCGGAGCGATCTTCCGCATCATCCGCGGGCCGTCCATCCTGGACCGGGTGCTGGCCGCAGACGTGCTGCTGGCCATCGTGGGCGGTGCACTCGTCATTGACATGGTGGTAAACCGCAACGTGGACTATCTGGCGCTCCTGATCGCGATTTCCCTGATCGGTTTCATCGGCTCCGTGACCGTTGCCCGCTTCGTGACGGACCGGAGGTAGCCATGAGCGAAACAGTGATTGACGTGATCGTGGCGGTCCTGCTGCTGGGCGGGGCCACCATGTCCCTGGCCGCCGCAATCGGCCTGATGCGTTTCCCGGACCTGATGAGCCGGATGCACGCTGCCTCCAAGCCCCAGGTCCTGGGACTGCTGCTGTTCCTCCTGGCCATGGCCGTTGAACTCGGCAGCTGGATCTTCGTGCCGGTGCTGGCCCTGTGCTGGATTTTCCAGCTCCTCACTGCGCCGGTCTCCGCCCACATGGTGGGACGGGCCGGGTACCGCACCAAGCACCTTCGTCCCGAGCTGCTCACCATCGACGAGCTGGACGACGTCGTCGAGCGTGCCCAGCAGCTGATGTTCGAGGCCGCGAACGAGCCGGCCGACGACTCAGGCGATGATGACCCGACGACCGGCGGCTCACCGGAGCGCGAAAGCGACGGAAGCTACTACACCGGGGACCTGAACGATGAGGAACTGGCCCGGGCGCGTGCCGCGGCTGAGAAACCAACACCGCCCGGGCGCAGCCGCGAGGGCTGACGCGGGGAGGTACGTCCCCCGAGATGACAGAAACTGCCCGTATGAGTGCTCATACGGGCAGTTTCTGTCATCTCGGTGAGGAGGAAACGGGTTAGACGACCTCGGGCGTGCGCTGGTACCGGGCGATGGCCCGCTGCGTGCCGCGGTTCGTCAGTACGCGGATAACCTGGCTGACGGCCCCGGAGACCAGGGCGAAGATGACGGCCGAGCGCAGGCTGGCGTCCAGTGCGCCGTCCTTGTCCTTGGGGGGTTCATTGCCTGTGGCCTTGGTCCAGACGAAGTCCAGGAGTTTTGCCGAAGCCAGGCCCGCGCCAATGCTGACGCCGGTTCCCAGCAGTTTCAGGATCAGGTTCATGAGTACTCCTTGGCGTTGTACGTTGGTGTTGGTCCTACGCTACCCGCCGCTGCCCTAAAACGCTGACGGGCACCGTGTACAGTGGACCTCGCATACACACGACAGGGGAGCGCAGCTTTCCGCGGATCCGGGAAACCGGAGGGCGGAATCCGGGCGCTGAGAGTGCGGATCAAGCCGCAGACCCTCGAACCTGCTCCGGTTAGTACCGGCGAAGGGAGTCGAGATCTCAGGGGTGTGCCGCCGCAGCTGCGGCGGCTTTCCCTCCCCTCCTGAAAACAGGAGGAACCTTTCCATGCAGCACACACTTCCACCCACCCGAAGCCGCTGGTCCTGGCGCGTGGTGGACATCGTTGTCGCCTCGGTTGTCGCCGTCGCCGTCGGCGTCGTCTTCTGGGCCTGGTCGCTGGCCTACGGCGGCGTTGAAGCCATTGTCCTGGCCTTCCCGCCGATTGGCGGACTGTACACCGGCGGCTGGCTGATTGCCGGCGTCCTGGGCGCCCTGATCATCCGCAAGCCAGGGGCAGCCCTGTACTGCGAGGTCCTTGCTTCAGCGGTGTCCGGAGTCCTGGGAACCCAGTTCGGCCTCTCCGTGCTGCTCTCCGGCGCGATCCAGGGGCTGGGTGCCGAGCTGGTCTTCCTGCTCTTTATGTATAAGAAGTTCAACCTTCCCGTCGCCCTGCTGGCGGGCCTGGTCTCCGGAGTCTTCCTGGGCGTCAGCGAATCCATCCTCTACAAGCCCGAATGGGCTTTCCAGTGGCAGGCACTGTACGTGCTCTTCGCAGCAGTCTCCGGACTGGTCCTCGCGGGGCTCCTGTCTTGGCTGGCGGTCCGGTCGCTGGCACGCACCGGGGCGCTTTCTGCCTTCGCAGCCGGCCGCACCGCGGACGCCTAGCGATGGTTTCCCGAACGGCTCCAGCCGCGGTGACAGCGGCACAATGGGGCTGGCGTCATGCCGGGCGCAGGTCACCCGCCGTCGCCGGGGTGGACTTCCAGATCCAGCCCGGGGAGCGGGTCCTGCTGCTCGGCGCTTCCGGCGCCGGGAAATCCACGCTGCTCCACGCCCTCGCCGGTGTGCTGGGTGAGGATACCGGCGGCGCCGAGACAGGAACCCTGACGCTCGACGGTGTCCATCCGCAGGCCGCACGCGGCCGTGCCGGGCTGCTGCTGCAGGACCCGGATGCACAGATTGTGCTGTCCCGCGTGGGGGATGAAGTGGCCTTCGGGGCGGAGAACCTGGGCATTGCGCGCAACGAGATCTGGGAACGCGTCCACACCGCGCTCGAAGACGTTGGCCTCAACGTTTCGCTGGACCATTCCACGGCAGCGCTTTCCGGCGGACAAAAGCAACGCTTGGCCCTGGCATCGATCCTCACCATGCAGCCGGGCCTGCTGCTCCTCGATGAGCCCACCGCAAACCTGGACCCCGATGGCGTACTGGAAATCCGGGACGCCGTCGCCCGCGTGCTGAACCGCACCGGTGCCACACTGATCGTGGTGGAGCACAGGGTCGCAGTCTGGGCGGATGTGGTGGACCGGGTGATAGTGCTCGACGCCGGCGGGGGACTGCTGGCCGACGGGCCGCCCGCCACGGTGCTCACGGGTGCGGAAACCCGCTCCCGGCTGGCAACTGCCGGGGTGTGGCTCCCCGGCGCGGATCCTGTCTTCCCGCCGCCCCCGCCGCCGAACCCCCGGGCAGCGGAGCTGCTCACGGCACGGGGCATGGACGTTGCCCGCCAGCCCAAGGGACCGGCCGTGCTTTCAGGCGTAGAGGTAACGCTCAGGGCCGGAACCGCCCTGGGCATCACGGGACCGAACGGCGCCGGAAAATCCACCCTGGCGCTCACACTGGGCGGGCTGCTCCGTCCCCGCAGCGGGGAGCTTGCGGCGTCCCCTGCCCTCGCCCGCGAAGCAGGGTCTGTCCCGTCCGGCTGGAAGTCCGCGCAGCTGGTGACCCGCATCGGTACCGTGTTCCAGGAACCGGAACACCAGTTCCTCACCGGCTCCGTGCGGGACGAACTGGCGTTCGGCCCCCGCCGGGCCGGGCTCCCGGAAGCCGAAGGCCTGCGGCGGGCAGACCGTCTTGCCGAGCGGCTGGGACTGGAAAAGCTGCTTACGGTCAATCCCTTTACGCTCTCGGGCGGCGAGAAACGGCGGCTGTCCGTGGCCACCATGCTGGCCACGGCTCCGGACATCCTGATCCTGGACGAACCCACCTTCGGACAGGACGCCAACACCTGGCGGGAACTCGTCACGCTGCTCGCGGAGCAGCGGGACGAGCACGGATGCACGGTGGTTTCAGTAACCCACGACGCCGAGTTCACCGCCGCGCTGGGCGGTGGGCTCCTGCAGGTGGCGAACGGCCGGGTGAGCGACGTTCCGCAGCCTGAAGAGCTCCGGACCGGCAGTGAAACCAGCAGCGGCCCTGGCCGCGGCGCCGGGGGAGGAGCCGCATGAGTGCCACAGTGCTGCGCCCCCGGGAGCAGGCACGTCCGGGCGGACGCACCTCACGGCTGTCGGCAGCGAATCCGCTCTCGACGCTGGGCGCCGCGGTTGCCGTGACGGCCGCGGTACTGCTGACCGTGGACTGGGTCAGCGCCACTGTTGTCCTCGCCGGAGAGCTGGCCTTGTTGCCGCTGCTGCGGATTGGCCCCTGGACCCTGGTGAAACGGATGTGGCCGCTGCTCATTGCCGCCGCCATCGGGGCATGGGGGACAGCTCTGCTCGCGGAGAAAACCGGTGAGGTTCTGCTCGACGCCGGCCCGCTGCTTTTCACCACCGACTCGGTGACGGCCGGAATCGCCATCGGGCTGCGTGGACTGGCCATCGCCCTTCCCGGTATCTTCCTGCTGGTCTCCACCGATCCAACGGACCTGGCGGATGCGCTGGCCCAGCGGCTGCGCCTGCCCTCCCGGTTCGTCCTGGGTGCGCTGGCCGCGATGCGGCTGGTGGGCCTGCTCGTCCAGGAATGGCGCACGCTGGGACTGGCCAGGCACGCCAGGGGAGCCGACGCCGCGAGCTCCCCGCTGGGACGGTTCCGGAACTTCCTGGGCCAGGGTCTGGCACTGCTGGTCCAGGCCATCCGCCGGGCGACGCGCCTGGCCGTGGCGATGGAAGCCCGCGGGTTCGGCAGCGGGACGCGGACCTGGGCCCGGACGTCCACGTTCAGCCGCATCGATGCTTGGGTACTGGCCTACGGCGTCGGGCTCGCAGCAGCGGCCGTGGCCGCCGCGGTGGGAGCCGGGACGTTCAACTTCATCCTTAGCTAGGACGGCTAAAGGACGGTTTCCACCAGGGCAGCGAGTTCGGCTGTGAGCGAGGGGCTCACCGCGATGGGTTCGGCGTTGATCGACTTCACCGGTGCCAGGAGGCGGATGCTGGAGACCAGCCACACGCCGTCGGCCTGGTGGAGGTGCACAGGCTCCAACGGGCCGTAGCCCAGCTGCCAGCCGGCGCTTGCAGCGGCCTTGAAGAGCGCGCCCTGCGTGGTGCCGGGGAGGATCCCGCTCTCCAGCTCCGGCGTCAGGAGGGTCTTGATGCCGTCCTGGACCGTGGCCAGGACAACCGTGGAGGTGGGACCTTCGAGGACTTTTCCGTCCGAAGACGTGAAGATTACGTCGTCGGCGCCGTGTCCGCGGGCGTAGCGGATGGCGGCCATGTTGACCGCATAGGACAGCGTCTTGGAACCCAGCAGCAGCCACGGGGCGTGCTCGGCAACCGTGCTGTCATAGCCGCGGTCCAGCAGGAGCACGTCCAGCCCTTCTTCCCGCTGCCGGGCGCTGGAGGCGGGGACGGGGGAGGCCTGGACCCAGGCGGTTGGCTGGTCCGCGCCTTCGGGGCCGCGGGTCAGGATCAGCTTCACCACGGCCTGCGGTTCCCCGTGCAGGCGGCCGAACTCGGCAAGGGCCGTGGAGATGGCGGGTTCCCACTGCTCCGGAGCGGGGAACGGAAGTTCCAGCGCCGCTGCGGAGGCCGCCATCCGGTCCAGGTGCATGGACACTTTCCGCGGCTTGCCGTCCACCGCCAGCATCGATTCGAAGACACCGTCTCCGCGGGTGGCCCCGAGGTCGGTTGCCAGCAGCTGGGGAACGGAAGCATCGGCAACGCGGCCGGAGGGGAACGCGGGGTCCAGGAACACCAAAACAGTCATGTGCCAAGCCTAGTGCCGCGCGGGAACACGTTCCGCGGCACCCTTCCGACTAGGCTGAAGATATTTGGGTTGGCGGGAGGGATAAGACAACGTGTGGTGGACAGTTAGTGCTCCAGCCTGGCTGGCCACTGCGCTGACCGTGCTGGACTTCGGCATCCGGATTGTTGCGCTCGGCGTTGTCCCGGGCAACCGGAGGCCCACGACGGCGATGGCTTGGCTGCTCTGCATCTTCTTCCTCCCGGTTCCGGGCATCATCCTGTTTTCCCTCTTCGGCAACCACAGGCTGTCCGAGCAGCGGGTGCAGCGGCAAACGGAAATCAGCAAGGCGGTGCGTGAGAACACGGGAGAACTCGACGCGGAGACCAGCTCCTATTCCGGGCCGGAGTGGGTGCTCTCCGCCGTCGAACTGAACCGGAGGCTGGGATCCTTCCCCAGCCTGGACGGTAACAACGTGGAACTCCAGCGCGACTATGAAGAGTCGATCCGCCAAATGACCGAGGCGGTCCGCGGTGCCTCCCGCTACGTCCACGTCGAGTTCTACATCATGAGCTACGACGCCGTCACCCACGAGTTCTTTGCCGCGCTCAAGGACGCAGCCGCGCGCGGGGTCACCGTCCGCCTGCTGTTCGACCATATTGGAACGCTGCGGGTGAAGGGTTACCGGAAGCTTCTCAAGGAGCTCGAAGACAGCAAAATCCTGTGGCGCCGCATGCTGCCCATCCAGCCGCTGCGCGGCCATTGGCGGCGCCCGGACCTCCGCAACCACCGAAAGATCCTGGTGGTGGACGGCGTGATCGGCTTCACCGGCTCGCAGAACCTGGTGGAGCCGGGCTACCGCAAGCCGAGAAACCACCGGATCGGGCGCAATTGGGTGGAACTCATGAGCCGGCTCGAAGGCCCGGTGGTGGATGAAATCAACGTTGTGTTTGCCACCGACTGGAACATGGAAACGGATGAGAACCTCGAACAGGAACTGAGCCTGTACGAGTGGACCTCAAAGCCCGGCGACATCACCTGCCAGGTGGTTCCGTCCGGACCCGGATTCACGACCGAAAACAACCTCCGCCTGTTCACGTCGCTGCTGTATTCGGCGTCGGAGCGGATCTCCATCACCAGCCCGTACTTCGTGCCGGATGATTCCCTCCTCTATGCCATTACGACGGCGGCGCAGCGCGGCGTCCAGGTGGAGCTGTTCGTCTCCGAGCGCGGCGACCAGTTCCTGGTGGACCATGCCCAGCGCTCCTACTACGAAGGACTGCTGGAAGCCGGTATCCGGATCTGGCAGTACCCTGCTCCGCTGGTCCTGCACGCCAAGCACTTCACCGTGGACAGCGACGTCGCCGTCCTGGGGTCCTCCAACATGGATATGCGCTCCTTCTCGCTGAACCTGGAGGTCTCCATGATGATGTTCGGCGGGGACATCGTGGAAAAGATGCGGAAGATCGAAGACACGTACAGGTCCCTGTCCAAGGAACTGATCCTGGACGAGTGGAAGAACCGTCCCGTCTGGCAGCGCTACGTGGACAACGTCGCCAGGCTGACGGCGACGCTGCAGTAACGCGCTGGTCCTCCGGCGCGCTCCCTCACTGCGGCAGGCCGAGTCCCGGGGCGGGCAGCGGCAAGGCCCCCAAGGCCCCCAGCACAGCGGCGTGCAGCGGAGCGCGCCCGGTGGAATCCCCGGCCGCCACCTGCAGGTCGGCGCTGGCCTGGGCCGGATCAGCAGCTGCCCACCGCGCTTCCTGGGCAGCCCAGCGGTTCCAGTGGGGAGCGTAGGTATCGCCGTCGCGGGCCAGGGCCCGTTCCCGCCGTTCGGCTTCGGGAGCGTCGACCCACACCACTGCGTCCAGCAGCTGCCGCGCGGCGCGGTGGGACGCGCCCACTCCCTCGAAGATCACGATCTCTGCCGGCGCCGTGGTGCGCCGGAGCCCGTAGCGGCCTGCCTGCCAGTCCCAGGCCTGCCAATGCGCTACTTCTCCGGCAGCCAGCGGCTTCAGGACGGTGCTGCGGTAGTAGTCCATGCCCGCGGCAAGCCCGTCCCAGCCGGGATAGACATCCTCCAAATGGAAAACTCCGACGCTGCGGTGGGCGCGAAGCCGGGCAGCCAGTTCGCGTGCCAGCGTGGTCTTGCCCGCGCCGGAGAATCCGTCGATGCCGATCAGCAGCGGGCGCGTGGACGGTCGCGGCATCAGGGACCGTCCGCCAGTGCGCTGCGGACGAAGTCCACGACGCCGGGAACGGCGGCCATGATCAGCGCGTAGGAGGAGTCAAAGCCGGACATGTCGCCGTACCAGGGGTCCTCGATGCCCTGCTGCCGGGGCGGCAGGCCGGCGGCTGCCGGATCGAAACTGCGCAGCATCCGGATTTTGCCGCGGTCCCGGGCCGGCGCTTCGGCCTGCAGGTGGGTGAAGTGGCCATAGTCCAGAGCCAGGATGAGGTTGCGGTCCCGGTACCATTCCGGTTCAAAGGCCCTTGCCCGGAAGCTGTCCAGGGCGGGTTCGCCGAACCCGTTCTTCTGCAGTTCGGCTGCGGTGCGGGGGTCCATGGGGCGCCCGGCCTCCCACCCGCTGACACCGGCCGAGTCTACGGTCACGCCCTCTTCAAGTCCGGCGTCGCGGAGCGCCCGGGTGAGGCAGAACTGGGCCATGGGGGAGCGGCAGATGTTGCCGGTGCAGACCGTGATGATGCGGTACATGGTTTAAGCGTACCGACGGAGTACTCAGGCCCGGGCCAGCAGCTCTCCGCTGGGCATCAGGAACCAGCCGTCCTGCGCCTCACCCCAGCGCAGCCACCCGTCGGCGATCCGCTGCAGGTCTTCCTGTGACAGCCCAAGGTCCAGGGCCTGGTCAGCGAAAGCTGAATGCAGGACCCGCTGCGACCAGGTGCCTGCGTGCCAGCGCCGCCGTTCCTCGCTGGCGTACAGCCAGTTCGACGACGATGCTTCCACCTCGGTGAACCCCGCTTCCAGGGCCCAGCTCACGAGCCGCCGGCCTGCGTCGGGCTCGGCCCGGTTGCCGCGGGCAATGCGCTGGTAGGTTTCCATCCATTCGTCCAGTTCCGGGACCAGCGGGAACCAGCTCATGGCGCGGAAATCAGCGTCGCGCACTGCCACGATGCCGCCGGGGCGCGTGACCCGGCGCATCTCATGCAGCGCCGCCACCGGGTCGGTGAGGTGCTGCAGGACCTGGTGCGCATGCACGACGTCGAAGGTGTCGTCAGCGAACTCAAGATCGTAGACATTCCCCGGGGTGAACTCCGTGTTGTCCGCGCCGCGTTCGGCCGCGAGCTGCCTTGCCTGCGCCAGCACTTCTTCGGACCGGTCCAGGCCGGTCACCTGCCCGGGCGCCACCTGTGCGGCGAGGTCCACGGTGATGCTCCCCGGGCCGCAGCCCACGTCGAGCATCCGCATCCCTGCTGACAGATGCGGGAGGAGGTACGCAGCGGAGTCTTCTGCGGTTCGCGTGGCGTGTGCGCTGACGACGCTGCGGTGATGGCCGTGGGAGTAAGTGTCCTGGGGCATAGCAGGACGATACGCCGCACGGGCGGTACGTGTCCTGCTTTCGGTCATGCGGTGTCACACTGCCGGACGGGTTCAGAACTTGAGTCGTGCCGACTCAAGTTTGTTGACAAAAAAGCACGCCGCGGTAAAGTTGAGTACAGAAGGCTCAATATGCGCTGCGGCGCGAGTGGTGGCCGCTGCCGGCGTCTTTCGCAGGCAGCGGGCCATCGATTTCCAAGGAAAGAGGAAGCAAATATGTCACGTGCAGTAGGTATCGACCTCGGAACCACGAACTCCGTCGTCTCCGTCCTCGAAGGCGGTGAGCCCACCGTTATCGCCAACGCCGAGGGTGGCCGCACCACCCCGTCGGTTGTTGCTTTCGCCAAGTCCGGTGAGGTCCTGGTCGGCGAGATCGCCAAGCGCCAGGCCGTCAACAACATTGACCGCACCATTTCTTCCGTCAAGCGCCATATGGGCACCGACTGGAGCGTGGACATTGACGGCAAGAAGTACACCGCCCAGGAAATCTCTGCCCGTATCCTGCAGAAGCTGAAGGCCGACGCCGAGTCGTACCTGGGTGAAAAGGTCACTGACGCCGTCGTGACTGTCCCCGCCTACTTCAATGACGCCGAGCGCCAGGCAACGAAGGAAGCCGGCGAAATTGCCGGCCTGAACGTCCTGCGCATCGTGAACGAGCCGACCGCCGCCGCACTGGCCTACGGTCTGGACAAGGGCAAGGAAGATGAACTCATCCTGGTCTTCGACCTCGGCGGCGGCACGTTCGACGTCTCCCTGCTCGAAGTCGGCAAGGACGAAGACGACTTCTCCACCATCCAGGTCCGCGCCACCGCAGGTGACAACCGCCTCGGCGGCGACGACTGGGACCAGCGGATCGTTGACTACCTGCTGGCGCAGGCCAAGGCCAAGGGCGCAGACCTGTCCAAGGACAAGATTGCCCTGCAGCGCCTGAAGGAAGCCGCGGAGCAGGCCAAGAAGGAACTGTCCTCGGCTACCTCCACCAACATCTCCCTGCAGTACCTCTCGGTCACCCCCGAAGGTCCGGTCCACCTGGACGAGCACCTCTCCCGGGCCAAGTTCCAGGACCTCACCAAGGACCTGCTGGACCGGACCAAGAAGCCGTTCCACGACGTCATCTCCGAGGCCGGCATCAAGGTTTCGGACATCGACCACATCATCCTCGTCGGCGGTTCCACCCGTATGCCTGCCGTCTCCGAGCTCGTCAAGGAACTGGCCGGCGGCCAGGAGCCGAACAAGGGCGTCAACCCGGATGAGGTTGTTGCTGTCGGTGCCGCACTGCAGGCCGGTGTGCTGAAGGGCGAGCGCAAGGACGTTCTGCTGATCGACGTCACCCCGCTGTCCCTCGGTATTGAGACCAAGGGCGGCGTGATGACCAAGCTGATCGAGCGCAACACGGCCATCCCGACCAAGCGCAGCGAAACCTTCACGACTGCTGATGACAACCAGCCGTCCGTGGCGATCCAGGTCTTCCAGGGCGAGCGTGAGTTCACCCGGGACAACAAGCCGCTGGGCACCTTCGAGCTGACCGGCATTGCGCCGGCTCCGCGCGGCGTGCCGCAGGTTGAGGTCACCTTCGATATCGACGCCAACGGCATCGTTCACGTCTCCGCAAAGGACAAGGGCACGGGTGCCGAACAGTCCATGACCATCACCGGTGGTTCTTCCCTCTCCAAGGAAGACATCGACCGCATGGTCCGGGAAGCTGAAGAACACGCTGCCGAAGACAAGAAGCGCCGCGAGGCCGCCGATGTCCGCAACTCCGCCGAGCAGCTGGCCTACTCCGTGGAGAAGCTCCTCACCGACAACGACGACAAGCTGCCCGAGGACGTCAAGTCCGAGGTCAAGGGCGACGTCGACGCGTTGAAGAAGGCGCTGGAAGGCACAGACAACGACGACGAGGTGAAGACCGCGTTCGAGAAGCTGCAGGCTTCCCAGACCAAGCTCGGCGAAGCCATCTACTCGCAGGCACAGGCTGCCGGCGACTCCGGTGCAGCAGGCGGGTCCGCCGCGGGTGAAGGCACTCCGGGCGGCTCGGACTCCAACGATGAGGACATCGTGGATGCCGAAGTCGTTGATGACGAAGAAAAGAAGTAATCATGGCTGCTGAAAACGACAACGGAAACCAGACCCCCGGCGGCGAGCCGGAGGAGAACCAGGAACCGCAGTCGCAGCAGGCTTCTTCCTCCGAGGCCGGCGCCGCGCCGGCTGCGGAGGGAAGCAACGCCCAGGGAGATGCATTGTCCCAGGCGGAGGAAATCCTGAACAGTGCGGGCGCCGAGGCACCTGCTGAAGCTGGATCTCCCGAAGCCGCGGAACTGCGCAACGACCTGCTCCGCCTTCAGGCGGAGTACGTGAACTACCGCCGGCGTGTGGAGCGGGACCGTGATGTTGCCCGGGAAATGGCTGTGATCGGAATGCTCAATTCGATCCTGCCGGTCATGGACGACATCGATGCGGCCCGCCAGCACGGGGACCTCGCCGAAGGTCCGTTCGCGTCCATCGCCGTCAAGCTGGAAAACACGCTCAAGGGTTATGGCCTCGGCCGGATCGATGAAACCGGAGTGGAGTTCGATCCGAACATCCATGAGGCACTGATCCAGCAGCAGAGCCCGGACGTGCAGTTCGACACGGTGACGCAGATCCTTCGCACCGGCTACAAGTCGAACGACCGTGTGCTGCGTGCAGCACAGGTCATCGTTTCCGTACCGGAGCAGTAGTCCGCATGCCCGGGACCGCCGTTTGGCGGTCCCGGGCATCTCCGGTGGATCTCCGGTTTCCAGCGCACCACAAGCACCACACACAGAAGGGGACACCAATTGGCTAGTCAGGATTGGGTCGACAAGGATTTCTACAAGATTCTGGGTGTTCCCAAGGATGCTTCCGACGCCGACATCAAGAAGTCGTACCGGAAGCTGGCGAGAAAGTACCACCCGGACCAGAACCAGAATGATCCGGCGGCGGAAAAGATGTTCAAGGACGTTTCCGAGGCATACTCCGTCCTGTCCGATGCCGAAGAACGGCAGCAGTATGACGCCATCCGCGCGATGGGGAGCGGCGCCAGGTTCTCGGCAGGCGGCGGCGCAGGCCCCGCAGGCGGAGCCGGCGCCGGATTCGAAGACATTTTCGGCGGATTGTTCGGGCAGTCTGCCGGACGCAGCCGCACCCGCAATACCTACAGCACCGGCAGCAACATTCCTCCCGAGTTCGCTGACCTGTTTGGCGGCGGCGGCTTCGGCGGGGGAGGCGGGTTTGGCTCGGCTCCGCCCCAGAAGGGCGCCGACCGGACGGCCAGCACCACCATTTCCTTTGCAGGGTCCATCAATGGAACGGTCATTGGCCTCCGTGAACCCAGCGGGGAGGTCGTGGAGGTCCGGGTTCCCGCCGGCGTCAAGGACGGCCAGCGGATCCGGGTGCGCGGCAAGGGCCAGCCCGGCGCAGCGGGCAACGGAGACCTGATGGTCACCGTGCACGTCACGCCACACGACTTCTTTGTGCGGGACGGCAACAACATCCGGATCCACGTGCCGGTTTCCTTCCCGGAAGCCGCCCTGGGCGCCACGATCGAGGTCCCGACCCTCACGGCGGACAGGGTCAAGCTGAAGGTCCCCGCAGGAACCCCCTCCGGGCGGACCCTCCGGGTCAAGGGCCGCGGCGTCCACACGTCCAAGGGCGACGGCGACCTGCTGGTGACCATCGACGTCGCCGTTCCGTCGCATCTGAACAAGGACGCCAAGGCTGCGGTCGAGGCGTTCGCCGCAGCGACCAAGGGCGAAGACCCGCGGGCCGGGCTCGCAGCGAAGGCGCGCCTCTAGGGGCAGCGGCTGCACGACCGGCGGCACGGCTACTATGACAACAACCAGGCAGAGAAGGAGAGGGCAATGGGCATCGACGTCAACGCACCCATCTTCGTGATCTCTGTTGCCGCTGAGCTGGCCGACATGCATCCGCAGACCCTGCGCCAGTATGACCGGCTGGGGATTGTGAGTCCGAGCAGGGCCCCGGGCCGGTCACGCCGCTACTCCCAGCGGGACATCGAGATGCTCCGTGAGGTCCAACGGCTTTCGCAGGAGGGTGTTTCCCTCGAAGGGATCAAGCGCATCATGCAGCTGCAGCAGCAGGTCTCCGGGCTGCGCGAACGGGTGGACCAGCTCTCCGCCGAGCTGGACCAGATCCAGCAGCGCAGCAGCGACATGGGCCGGATCTTCGCTGCCGGGTTGGCGGGCGACGTCGTCACGCTCAACCGCGGGCAGCGGCCCCCGGCAGCCAAGCCGGCCGGCAAACAGCTTGGGCTCGCGACCCTGGTGGCGCGCAGCCGGCGGGTCATGGCGCTCCCGGCAGGCAAGGGCCACGCGGTGGAAACCGAACTGGGTTACACCGCAGACCGGGGCGACTTCTTCCGCTCCAGCCAGGGCTAGCGGAAACGGCGTCCCTGATCCCTCCGGTTTGCCCACACCGCGCCGGCGCACAGCAGGGCGGTCCAGGCAAGGAAGCAGACGACCGAGGTTGCGGGCAGGGCTTCCCCGGACAACGCTGAGACGGAAATATCACGCGCGGCCCGCGACGGCAGGAACTGCGAGAAGGTGTTCAGGCCGGGTGAGAAGATCTCCGGCGGAAGCATCATGCCGCCGGCGAAGGCCAGCGGAAAGAAGACCACCTGCGTCACCGCAATGGCCACTTTGGACGTGCACAGGTAACCGACCAGCAGTCCAAGGAACAGGAAGGGAAGCCCGCACAGCAGCCACACCAGCACCGAGGCGGGAAGGCGCCACCAGGACAGGGTTCCGTCCATGTAAAGCTGCAGTCCGGCGGTGGTGGTGGCACCGACCGCCAGCACCGGGATCAGCGCGAAGAACGCGAACATCATGGCGGTGACTGCCCGTGCCACGGTGGCAGGAAAGGCGCCGACGGGCAGCGTCCGGACGTAGCTGCTCCAAGGATTGGCCCGTTCCTCGGCCACGCCTATCCCGTAGTTGAACAGGAACGCGCTCATGACCCCGAAGACTGCCAGCTGGGCGATCGCCATCAGCGAGGCCTGCGGGTTGGACGTTACCGCGGTCTGCGGCAGCACGAAAAACACCAGGGCCAGGGTCGGGAAGACCGTGGAGGACAGAACGGCCACCGGGATGCGCAGCTGTTCGAGGACCTGGGCCCTGGTATGAATGCGGACCAGCTCGAACAGCGGTTTGCTGGCCGCCGGGATGGTGGGCGGGTGAACTGCCTGGGTGCCGGTCATCGGCTTGCCTTCCGTTCGGCGGTGGAATGGGTCAGCGAGATAAAGGCTTCTTCCAGGCTGGCGGCGTGCACCTCAAGCCCGCGGAAATCAACGTTTTCCTGCACCAGCCTGCGGACCGTGTCATCGGCGTCGTTCGTCAGTACCGTGGTGGCACCTGAAGCTGACAGGCTGGCCGACACGGTATGCGGCTGCGCCGCGAAGTACGACGGCGGCAGGGACGTGTGGAATGAGACGCGGCTGACGCTGACCCTGCTGCGGATGGCATCCACATCGCCGTCGGCCACCACGGAGCCGTCGTTGATGACCACTACCCGGCTTGCGAGTGTCTGGATCTCATCGAGGTAATGACTGGTGATCAGCAGCGTTCCGCCGCCTGCCCGGTAATCCGCCAGCCGTTCCCACAGGTTCTCCCGCGCCTCCACGTCCAGTCCGGTAGTGGGTTCATCCAGAATCACCAGCCGCGGGCGCCCTACCAGGGCCAGTGCCACCAGGAGGCGGCGCTGCTGGCCGCCGGAGAGCCCGCCGCACTGCTTGCCGGCCACGGCGCCCAGCCCGAATCCCTCCAGCAGCTCCGCGGTAGGCACTGGATCGGCGTAGTGCGAGCCGACGAAATCCACCGTCTCGCGCACCCGCAGGGTCGCGGGTACCGAGGTAGCCTGGGGCGTTGTGCCCAGGCCCTGGCGTGCCGGCGGGTTCCGGGGATCCTGGCCGAAGAGTTCCACCCGGCCGGAGTCCGGCTGCCGCAGCCCGCTGAGCAGGTTCAGCAGCGTTGATTTGCCGGCACCGTTGGGCCCCAGCAGGCCAACCGTCTCCCCGGCCGTGACGGAAAAGTCGACCCCGTCCAGTGCGGTCGTTGAGCCATAGCTCTTGCTGACGCCGTAGGCGCGGGCCAGGACGTGTCGTGTACCAGTGGGAAGAGCGGTCATCGGAGTGTCTCCTCGGGACGGGACCGGACGGGACGGGGCTCGGCGTGGCTAAGAGAGCCCGGAGAGCAGGTCGTTCAGGTTCTTGCGGTAGCGCGCGTAGGCAGCCCGGCCCTCGGGAGTGATGCCGACGTACGTGGCGGGAGTGCGGCCCTCGATGGTCTTGGTGACTTCCGCATAGCCGGCCGATTCAAGCTTGCGCAGGTGGGTGGAGAGGTTGCCTGCCGTCATCTCCAGCATCTTCTGCAGCTTAGTGAAGGCGATCTGGTTGTTCTCTCCGACTTCGTTGAGCATTGTCAGGGCGCGCAGCCGGGATTCAGCGTGGATAACGGGGTCCAGTTCAGGCATGGGACGGTCCGCTCCGGCGCCGGCGGGTGCGCAGATGCTCGACGACGGCGCCGGCCAGCATCCCGGTGGAGCCCAGGAAGAGGAAGACGGCCAGGAAGTACTCCGGGCCGGAGACCAGCGCGGCAGTGGTGACGACCAGCAGCCAGATTCCCAGGAAAGACTGTGCGCGGTCGTTGAAGGTTGTTCCTCCGGTGATGTACAGCAGTCCCACGATGAGGATCGAAATGCAGTTGATGAGCATTCCGCGGAGCCAGAAATCGTCGACCGCCCTGCCGATGACGGCGCTCAGCGCTCCCATGACGGTGAATCCGAGGGCCCAGGCCGTTCCGTACATGGCGCCTTGGAAGGCAGACTCTCCGCGCAGGCCGCGGCTGCCGCGAACAAAGATCACGATGGTGGAGGCGGTGGCAGCCGCAAGCGCTGCAGCGAGGATGATGAGCGCCGTCGTCGGTTCCAGCGGCAGCCAGTCCTGCTGCGTGCCCCATAAGGCGCCGTACCCGACGATCCAGGTGACGCCCCACAACAGGTAGACCAGTGCCGTGTTGCCGGTGAGGCCGCGGCGCGCGGACCGTTCGGCGTCCTGCACTACGGCCAGCGCCGCCCGCAGGTCCAGTGACTCATCCGTCGGTGCAGGCGGGGTGTTTCCCGAAAGTGAACTCATGCAAAGTAGTTTGCATCACAAACTGCTTTGTGGGAAGGGGTTTTGCCGGTCATTTTTCGGAGTGTGCCGATACGGGGGAGTGCCGGGCCGCCGGCTCAGTGGCTGGCGCCGCTCTCCGGGCGGAGTCGGATCAGCCGCTGCGAACCGTCTTCCCGGAGTTCGGCAAGATCCGCGTGCGACGAGAGGAAGTCGGTGAAGGACCGAAAACCGAGGGGCTTCTCATTGAAGGAAGGGTCCATTCGGCGCATCTGGTTCTTGATCGTTCCCGTGTTCAGCCATTCGTCGGCGTCGCCCTTCGCATGGCCGATCTGCAGCGCGCGCACCAGCAATTCCGTGGCCAGGGTCTGTGGATCAATATCCTCGGCCGGGTCGGCTTCCTCGAACTGCATGTCTTCGGTGTGGGAGAACATGGGGATCGTGGTGAGCTTGCGGGGCGTGTCCGGGGTCTCGCGGGGAGCCTGCGCCGGTGCCGGCGATTTCCGATCCGGGGTTGGCCGCTCCGCAGCTGCAGCAGCGGGTGCCCGGTCGATGCCGGGCAGCGAATCGTAGTCTTCGAACTCGTCGCAGGCTGCTGCGAGGGACGTGCTGGTGGAGCCGGCAACACCGATGCCCACCACGAAACGGCCCAGGCGCTTGGACTTCTGGGCCAGGGCAATGTAGTCCGAATCCCCGGCAACAATAATGACGTGGGTGAGGTCGGGGAGGCGGAACAGGTCTTCGACGACGTCCACCGCCAAGCGGATGTCCGCACCGTTCTTGGTTCCCCGCGTGGTGGTGGTGAACAGCTGCGTGAGGTCCACGGCACGGGACATCAGCTGACGCTGGTAGCTGGCGTTGACCGGCACGGACCAGTCCGCATAGGCGCGGTTGACAACCAAGGTGCCAAAGGAGGCAGCGAAGTCGATGATGGCGTTGAAGTCGACGGTCGCAGCGGTGAGCTTGGCGCTGATTTCGGGGTCCGCGTCCCGGCTCGAGCGGTCGAAATCGCGGATGCCGTCACGCTGGAACGCGTTCCGGCCGTGCAGCTGCTGATAACGGGAGATAACGATGTTATCGAAATCGATGTAGAGGCCAACCCGCGCGTCGTTTGGTTCAGTCATGGGGAATCAGATCCGTCGGTAGGTCAGGTCGAAGATGAGGCGGTTTGCCTGGTGGGCCTTGTTCTCGAAGCTCGTGAGGATGCGGCCTTCGAACCGCGGGGCCCAGCCGCCGCGGGTGTCAGCGTCGTCGCAGGCTTCCTTGCCTTCCAGTCCGCGGGCGCGCACCTGGGTCAGCGGACTTTCGGCGCCGGCGCGCTCGCCGGCATGCAGGCTCTCGAAGGAGGGGCAGGCATCCAGGACATCGCGCATCTGCACCGCATAGTCGGACCAGTCGGTGGCGAGGCGCCACAGGCCGCCCGGGACCAGGGCCCGGGCCGCCAGCTCAGCGAAGGAATCCTTCACCATCCGGCGCTTGTGGTGACGGGTCTTGTGCCAGGGGTCCGGGAAGAACACCCAGAGTTCATCAACCGAACCGGCAGGCAGCATGGTGGAAAGGACCTCGGGAGCATTCGCCTGCACTACCCGGACGTTGGTCAGGCTCTTCTGCCCAATGCGCTGCAGAGTCTGGGCCAGGCCGGGAAGGTAGACCTCCACCGCCAGGTAGTTCCGGTCCGGGTCCTGCTCGGCAGCGTGGGTGATGGCTTCCCCGAGGCCGGAACCAATCTCGACGACGAGGGGTGCCTTGCGGCCAAAGGCGGCTTCGGCGTCGAACACGTAGCCCGGATCCACGGAGGTGTCGGACGAGACACGGGGGACGTCGATCACGAAGACGTCGGAGAGTTCGTCCCAGGCCTGCTGGCGTCGTCCCTGAAGCCGGGAACCCCGGCGGACGAAGGACACCGGCGCACGGAAATGCTGTGTTCCCGGGCCTTCCGCGCCGTCGGCGTCGTCAGAAACGGGAAGGGCTGGTTCAGTAGTCATCACCGTTAATGCTAACCGGGTGCTAAGGATGCGGCTGTCCCGCCGCGGGGCCGCCGATTAGGTTACTGGGGCTCATCCGGTAAACTGGGGCAAGTTGTTGCGACTGCCGCGCCTAAAAGCCGCGTGTGTAAGCAGCGCAACCTGCGTCGATGAACGCTTTCTTTTGTCCCGCCGGCTGAATCCGTTGGCCGAGGCGGTGGACACTGTCTGACTTTTCTTCGGCGAACCCTCTGCGCCACACGGCTTAGGGGGCCACTTACCGAAAGTTGCCGTCTTTTCATGACCACTTTTGCTGCACTTGGCGTACCCAAGGCACTTGTTTCCACCCTCTCCGCCCAGGGAATCGCAGAGCCGTTCCCCATCCAGGTGGAAACCCTTCCCGATACCCTCAAAGGCCGGGATGTCCTGGGGCGCGGCCGGACCGGTTCCGGCAAGACCCTCGCCTTCTCCCTGCCGCTGGTGACCCGCCTGGCGGAGGCCGAAGCTGCCTACCGCCGCCGCCCGAACCGCCCCCTGGGTCTGGTCCTGGCGCCGACGCGTGAACTTGCGACCCAGATCAACAACGTCATCGAACCCCTCGCCGCAGAGCTGGGCCTGAACACCACCGTCATCTACGGCGGCGTGTCCCAGCAGCGCCAGGAAAAGGCTCTGGGCGCCGGCGTCGACATTGTCATTGCCTGCCCCGGCCGGCTCGAGGACCTGATGAAGCAGAAGGTCATCAGCCTGGACGCCGTGGAAATCACCGTGCTGGACGAAGCCGACCACATGGCCGACCTTGGGTTCCTTCCGGTCGTCCAGCGCCTGCTGGACCGCACCCCGGAAAAGGGCCAGCGCATGCTCTTCTCCGCCACCTTGGACAACGGTGTGGACAAGCTGGTCCGCCGCTACCTCTCCAACCCGCTGACCCACTCCGTGGACGAGCCGCAGGCAGCGGTGTCCACCATGGAACACCACGTGCTGCTGGTCCAGGACCAGACGGCCAAGAAGCTGCTGGTGAAGGAACTGGCGTCCGGCCAGGGCCGCCGCATCATGTTCATGCGCACCAAGCACCACGCCCGGAAGATGGCCAAGTTCCTCACGGACAGCGGCATCCCCACCGTCGACCTGCACGGCAACCTTTCGCAGAATGCCCGTGACCGGAACCTGGCCGAGTTCGCCTCCGGCGACGTCCGCGTCCTCGTCGCCACCGACGTAGCCGCCCGCGGTGTCCACGTGAACGACGTCGAGCTGGTTGTCCACATTGACCCGCCGACGGAGCACAAGGCATACCTGCACCGCTCCGGCCGCACTGCGCGTGCCGGTTCGGACGGAACCGTTGTTACGGTGACCCTGCCCGAGCAGAAGGGCGAGGTATCCAAGCTGATGAAGGCTGCCGGCGTCGACGTCTCGATCGAGAAGGTCTCCCACAATTCCCCATCCATCGCCAAGCTCATCGGTGAGCGCGCAGCCGTAGTGGAGCCGCACGTCCGTGCAGCCCAGCTGGCCGCGAAGTCCCCGCAGCAGGGTGCAGGACGCTCCACCGGCGCCAATGCCCAGCGCAAGCGCGCAGCCCGTTCCGGCACCGGTACCCGTGCCGGCGGACGCGGCGGTGCAGGCGGCCGTGGACGCGTCTCGGCCGAGCGCACGGCATCCGCTGACGCGCCCCGCGCCCAGCGCAGCCCCGAGGGCCGCCGCGGATCGGCTGCCGCAGCCACTTCGCAGGGCCGCAACCGCCGTCCCGCCACCGGCCAGCGCGCCGGCGGCGACGTCGCGGCTGCCGGTACGCACCGCTCCGCCGGGACCCGTTCGGCAGCTCCGGCAGGCGCAGCCCGTCCGGCCCGCTCCTCCGGTCCCCGCCGCGCCACTGCACCGGCGTCGAACGAACGCCGCGGCCGCTAACCACAGCGCATCACAAAGGCCCTGTACCCGGTTTCGGGTGCAGGGCCTTTGTTATGTGAGGCTCAGTCCGTGTTCACCCAGGGCGGCTTCAATGATGTCCAGGGCTTTTGGTCCCACACCGTGCAGCTGGGCGAGCTCCTGCCGCGGCATGCCGGCAAGCTGGCGAAGCGTGGTGAAACCCGCGGCACCAAGCCCCCGGGACGCCGGCGCCCCGATCCGGGGCAGTTCGTTCAGTGACGTCGGTGATGTGCTCATGCCTTGATGCTAGGCAGGCCCGGACCCCCGGCACAGCCACCTTGGGGGTCTGAATGCGGCTTAGTCCAGCGGGTAGAAACTCACGACGGCGGCAAAACCGCGGCCGAGCACCTGGGGCCGGTCTTTCCCGCCGGCAACGGTGTCCAGGAGCTCGAGGTCTTCGGTGCGGCTTCCGCCATCAAGCACGGCCTTGGCAGACCCCTGGAGCAGCACCAGAAACTGGTCCGGGCCGAGGGACGGCGGATTCTTCTTGGACAGTTCCACCACCATGACGGCGGCTCCGTAGCTGTTCCGGTCCACGAACGTGTTCAGTACCGTCACCTCACCGGTGGGCAGGGACGCCTGAACCGGTACGTCGCCGGGGTAGCGAAGCGGGCGCAGCCTTTCCATGGCGTGCTCGGTGCCGTCCACGTTCAGGAGCAGCAGTTCGCCCTCCACCGGGACGGTGATCCGGTCCGTGTCCTCGAAGGATGTGAACGGGCCGGACTTCTCGATGGTTGCGGCGGACAGGCGCCAGCCGGGGGTGCCCGAGGGGCCGGCGGGTCCGGTGGCCAGATCCTTGGCACGTCCGGAATTGCTGCCCCAGGACCGGGACGGAAGAGCGGCGAAGCTCAAGACTGGAGCGGGCATGCTATTCGGTGAACGCCTGGCGGCGGCGTGCCGCGAGGACATGGCGGCGTGCGGCGTTGTTGATCAGGAAACGGCGGCCGGAGGTCTCTTCCGGCTCGATGCGGATGAAATGGTTTTTCTCGCCCACCTGCCAGGGGAAAAGCTCCAGCTCGGCCGAGTCCAGGACGTCTTCGACGGATTCGAGCCGCGATGCGTTCCCCTTCAGCACCACGCTCCAGGCGAAACCGAGACGGTCGTCGTAGCCGTCGATCTCGAAGGCAACGGGGGAGTCGGCCAGCGCAGCGGAGAGCTTGGTTCCCTCAGCACTGCGGAAGACCACCGTTCCGTGGTCCACGGCGAAATTGATCGGAAAGATCTCGGGACGGCCGCCGGAGACCACTGCGAGGCGTCCCACGTAAGACTGGCGGATGTAGTCCCAGCATTCGCTGGCTCCGAGCTCGACGGGGACCGTGGCATCATCATTGGTTCGCGGCATGCCCCCAGTCTAGGCATACCCGCGGCGGCCCGGGAAAGAGAGCCGGCCGTGACTCCACAGGACATCTGGAGAACAATAGGGTCATGAAGGCAATCCTGAACGTCATCTGGCTCCTGTTCGGCGGTGTCTGGCTGGCCCTTGGCTATGTGGCCGCCGGCATTGTGTGCTGCCTGCTGATCGTGACCATTCCGTTCGGCATCGCGTCTTTCCGAATCGCGTCCTACGCCCTCTGGCCCTTTGGCCGCACCGTGATCGACAGCGGGCGGGGGACCGGGGTTCTTGCCACCCTCGGAAACGTGATTTGGCTGGTCTTCGCAGGCATCTGGATTGCCATCGGGCATGTCCTGACCGCCATCCCGATGTTCATGAGCATCATCGGCATTCCGCTGGGCATTGCGAACCTCAAGATGATTCCTATTTCGCTGGTTCCCCTCGGCAAGCGGATTGTTCCCACCTCGGGGCCCGGACTCGTTCCCTACAACTCCCGGACGCCGTACGCTGCCTATCCCGGAGGCCCCGGGCCGGCTCCCTTCGGCCGCTAAGGCCTAGCCGGCCACCGCGGCAAGGAAGATCTCAAGCAGGAGGGCGGCTGCCGAGTCCGGGTCCGCTCCGCCGTTGTCGATAAACACTGCGACGGCGAGGTCGTCGTCCACCGCGAGGGCCCAGGAATGCGTACCTTTCCCGGACTCCGAACCGGATGTCCCTGCCATCATCTGGGCGCCGCCTCCGGGCGACAGGAGTGCGCGGCGGAGCTTCGCAGCTTCGCCGGAAGTAACAGAATCAGTGTCTGGACTCTCCGCGGGTTCAGTGCCGGGAGTGATCAGCAGGGGTGCGACGCGTTCTCCCCGTGCCATTGAGGCGCCTGCGACGGCGACGGCCAGCGGTGAGAGCCGCACGTCGCCCTGCCCGGCCAGGACGGCAGCCTGTTCGGCCTGGGCACCTGCCTCCGGTACGGATCCGGCTGCTGCCGCCGTTCCCAGCCGCCATTCGGTTCCAATTCCGAGGGCACGCGCGGCGTCGGCCACGCTGTCGGGCGAATCCTCGCCGCCACGCTGCTCGGCCAGGCCTGTGACGAGCTCGAACATGGAACCCGGAGGATATTCGCCAAGGAGCGCGGTCTGCGCGCCTTTGCTCCCGGGCCCGTTGGCAGCTGCAAGGATGCCGCCGGTGGAGGGCCGCACGGCAACCAGGGCAGCCGCCGAGGATTCGTTGGCAAGCGCGGATTCCGCCAGTGACTGAAGACCGGGATCCAGAGTTGTCTGCAGCGGCTCCCCGGGTTCAGCAGGCAATTCGAAGAGGGGTTTCGAGAGGTCCTGTTCGGCGTTGGCGATCCTTACCGTTACGGCGGCGGCTCCGCGCAGCTGGGCATCGTACTCTAGTTGCAGGCCGCTGAGTCCGGCCTCGTCGCCCGGAGCGAGTTCTCCGTTGGTTGCCGCGATCAGCTCCTCCGGAGCGGTGCCGACGGCGCCGAGCAGCGGTTGGGCAAAGGACGGATAGGAGGCCAGGGACTGGCGTCCTGAATGGGTGGCAGCACCTGGAATGGTGGCAATGTCCGCTTCGAAGGAGGCTGCAACACGGTCCTTGCGCAGCGTGTTGGCCTCCACGAAGTCCCGCGGTCCCGCAGCCAGGACCTTGGCCGAGTAGGCACCGGGGTCCAGCTCCAGGTAACGGGCAAGATAGTCTGCCCAGGTCGCGTATTCCCGTTCTGTCAGGACGGCTTTATCGATGCCGACATGCCAGACAGGTGTATCGCGCACCAGCACCGCATTACGTGCCCCGAGGATGTCTGCACGCGGAGCGGTCGTTGTCTGCCGGACCAGCCGTTCGCCGGGCTTCAGGTCCGCGTGGACGGTGGTGGAACGGAAGCGGGTTTCCCACTTGTTCTGCGCACCAAGCTGAAGGGTGACATTGGTGGAGTAGGTGTAGTCGGTATCGGACGCGTTGACGTCCCAGACCCAGTCCAGGGTGGCTTCTGCTTCGTTGCCGGAGATCTCCTCGACGCCTGCAACCGTGACGGTCGGTTTAAGCGGAGCCATGCCCCCGACCAGATGCGCCAGCATGCCGTTGACGGCGTCCACGGTGGAACTGGCGAACAGACCACCCGAGACATCCAGGCGGGACAGGCCGTCAGCAAGCATGCCGGCGGTGTCCTCGGGCGCGGGGCGTTCGGTGGAGGCGCACGCTGCAAGGGAGCAGCCGAGTACCGAAACGGACAACAATGAAGCAAGCAGGCGGTGTTTCCCCATCCGCAAAGGCTATCCGCGGCCGGACCGAATCTGGACAGAGGGGGTGCGAATTGGCCCGTCGGAGACCGGAATCGTTGCCGCGCGGGAAGAGGCCCGGGAACCGCGGCGCTTAGCCGGCCAGTCCGTCCAGGAACGCCTTCATCACCGGTCCGCCGGAGGTGGAACCGAGTTCGCCCTCTTCAATGAACAGTGCGACGGCGAGGTCCCCCTGAATCGCCACAACCCAGGCGTGGGTACGCGGCGGGGTGGCGCTGCCAAACTCGGCGGTGCCGGTTTTCGCCAGGACGGGTTCTCCCGGAACGCTTTGGAGCAGCTGCACTCCGCCGTCCGTCACCACCGAGCGCATCAGGGAGCGGAGCGTCTCTGCTTCCGCAGCGGTCAGGGGAGCGGTTTCCGGGGCGGCTGAACCGGACGCAGGGGCGGAGGGCTGAGAAGCCTCATCTGCGGGCTGGACCAGGGCAGGAGAAACACGTTCCCCCTTGGCAACCGACGCTCCGGCAATCGCCAGGGCCAGCGGACTGACCAGTACCTCACCCTGCCCAATCATGGATGCCGCGTGGAGGGTGCCGTCAGCCGCTTCGGGGACGGAACCAAAGTAGGCCGGCGTGCCGATCGAGGCGGCCGCTCCAAGTCCCAGTGACTGGGCAGCGGAGGCGAGGTCCGGCTGGGCTACCGTTCCGCGGGCGTTGATGAAGGCTGTGTTGCAGGACTGGGCGAAGGCCTGGCGCAGCGGAATCTCTCCAAGGTACTGGGCGGGATAGGTGCTCGCGTTGTTGAACAGCCGCCCGTCCACGTTCAGTTCCTCCGGGCAGGAGACTGCGGTCTCGGGGGCTGAGCCGGAGCGGAGCATGGCCAGCGATGTCGCCATCTTGAACGTGGAACCGGGCGCATACTGTCCCAGCAGTGCGGTCTGGACTCCTTCGCTTCCCGGGCCGTTGGCCACAGCGAGGATGTCCCCGCTGGATGGCTGGATGGCCACCAGGGCAGAGGCCGAGGGCTCGTCTTCCAGCACGGATTCCGCGAGGTTCTGCATCCGCACGTCCAGCGTTGTCTGCAGCGGCTCGCCGCTGGCCTGCTCGGACTGGAACAGGGGTGCCGAAGGGACATCTTCGGCATTTACTGTCCGGATGACTACGCCGTCGGTGCCGCGCAGCTGGTCGTCATGCTGCTGCTGCAGCCCGGACAGTCCGGTGACATCCCCCGCGCTGAGGGCGCCGTCGGAAGCCTCAATCAGCTCCGCAGTGGCCTGGCCTACTGAACCCAGCAGGGCACGGGCGAAGGTGCGGGTGGGCGCCAGGGGCAGGCTCCCGGCGATCGCCGCGGCGCCGGGAATCTCTGCGACCCGTGCCTTGAACTCTTCCGGCGGGGCGACAGCATCCTGCCGCAGGGTGATGGCCTCCACGAATGCTTCTGCTCCGGCGGCCTCTACCTGCGCCGTGTAGGCAGCAGGGTCCAGCTCCAGGAATTCCGCGAGGCGGGCGGCCGAGGCTGCGAGTTCTTCTGCTCCGACCCAGGTCTTGTCGATCCCGACACTCCAGACGGGGCGCTCCGTCACGATGACCTGTCCGTCCGCTCCGATGATGTCCGCCCGCGGGGCGGGGGTCACTTCGCGCACCAGGCGGTCACCGGGCGCCAGCTCGGGGTGGACAGCCGTGGGCGTGAATTTCACCTGCCAGACGTCCTCCTCGTTCCGCTGGAGGGCGACCGTTGTGTCATAGCTGTAGTCCGTCTCCGCGGCGTTCACGTCCCACACGTACTTCAGGGTGGCCACGGCTTCGTCATCGGCAGTCTCTTCCACCGAACCGACTTCAACCTTGGGCGTCAGCGGGGCCAGTCCGGCGGTCCATTCCGCCAGCTGGGTGTTCGCTTCCTCGGGGGAGGCCTCCAGGAAGGAGCTCCCGGAGACATCGAGCCGGGAGAGTCCTTCGGCGAGGGTTCCGGCTGCGTCGTCAGGGGCGGGACGGTCCTCTCCGGAGCACGCTGCGAGCGAGAATCCCAGAACCGAGAACGTCAGGACGGCGGCAGTCAAACGGTGTTTCCCCATCCGGACAGGTTACCGGGAGAAAAGCAAAACCGGACACGGCCGCGGCCGGGGCAGCGGCCGTGCCCGGTTCGCGGACCGGTGGAACCTATGCGGTTATTACCGGAGCGGCAGCTGCCGTCCCGGTGCGGGCTTCGCGCACCAGCTCGGCGCAGCGTTCGCCGATCATCATGGTGGTGATGTTCGGATTGACGGTGGTCAGTTCGGGCATCACGGACGCATCGGCGACCCGCAGGCCGGTGACTCCCTTGACCCGCAGCTGCGGATCCAAAGGCGCCATCGCGTCGTCGTGCGCTCCCATCCGTACCGTTCCGGCCGGGTGGTAGACCGTGTTGTGGGTCTTCCTGATGTACTCGGTGATTTCCTCATCGGTCTGGACCTCAGGGCCCGGGTAGAGCTCCCGGCCTGCCCATTCGGCCATGGCTGGGCTGGCAACGATCTCCCTGGCCTTCTTGATGCCGTACACCATCACCCGCATGTCATGCGGGTCGGTGAAGTACCGGGGATCCACCATCGGCTTGTCGCGGAAGTCCCGGCTGCGCAGCCGCACGGTGCCGCGGGAGCGGGCGTGCGTGACGTTGGGAGTCAGGCAGAAACCGTTCTCGGTGGTGGGGTAGCCGTGCCGCAGGGTGTGCATATCGAACGGAACCGACCCGTAGTGGAACATCAGGTCAGGACGGTCCAGACCGTCTTCGGTAGGCGTGAAGATGCCGATTTCCCACCACTGGGTGGAGGTCTCGGTCATGGGCTTCTTCGCTTCCCACTGGATGACACCCTCCGGGTGGTCCTGCAGGTTTTCGCCAACCCCGGGGGAGTCAACGCGGACGTTGATGCCGTGCTGTGCCAGATGTGCGGCCGGGCCGATGCCGGAGAGCATCAGCAGCTTGGGTGAATCGATGGCACCGGCGGAGAGGATCACCTCGGTGCGGGCCGTGAGCGTGTGGGTCCGGGCGAACTGTCCGTCCACCACATCCACCCCGGTGCAGCGGTTGTTCTCGTCGAACTTCAGTTCACGGGCGCGCAGCCCGGTGAGGAGGGTGAAGTTGTCCCGCTCCATGATGGGGTGGATGTAGGAGACCGACGACGACGAGCGGGTGCCGTCGGCACGGCGGTTGATCTGGAAGAAGTTCGCACCGTTGATGACGGTTTCTCCGGTGTTGAACTTCGCGCGCGGGATGCCGGCCTGCTCACAGGCGTCCAGCAGGGCCACCCCGCAGGGATCATTGGCAGGTACGTTCATCAGGTGGACGGGCCCGTCGGAGCCGTGGTGCGGGGCGTCCGGCCCGGCGTCCTCATTGCTTTCAAGCTTCTTGAACAGGCGGAAGGCCATTTCCGAGTTCCATCCCTCGGCACCGAACCTGGTTTCCCATTCGTCGATGTCCTCGCGCGGAGCCCAGAAAGCGATGCAGGAGTTGTGGCTGGAGCAGCCGCCCATGACCTTGGCGCGGGCCTGGCGCATGAAGGAGTTGCCGTTTTCCTGGGGTTCGATCTGGTAGTCCCAGTCATAGCCGGACTCGAGCAGTTCCATCCACCGGTCCAGCTGGAGGATCTCCGGGATTCCGCGGTCATCCGGCCCGGCTTCCACCAGGGCCACCTGGGCGGCGGGATCCTCGCTCAGCCGAGCGGCGACGGCTGCTCCGGCGGAGCCTCCGCCGATCACGATGTAGTCGAAGTCTGTCTGCTGCAGATCAGTCACGGGACTAGCTGACCTTTCCATGGTCGGTGAACCATCCGGTCACCTGGGGATTGATGTTCTGGTAGATGTGTTTGGCTTCCTGGTACTCGCCCAGCCCGGTTGGTCCCAGCTCGCGGCCGACTCCGGAAGCACCGAAGCCGCCCCACTCAGCCTGCGGCAGGTAGGGGTGGAAATCATTGATCCAGACTGTGCCGGCCCGCATCCGGCGGGCTACGCGCTGGCTCTTGCCGGCATCCTGCGACCAGACCGCTCCGGCCAGCCCGTAGCTGGTGTCGTTTGCGAGGGTGACGGCTTCCTCTTCGCCGTTGAACGTCTCCACGGTGACCACCGGGCCGAATGCTTCATCCAGCAGGGCAGAACTGCCGCGCTTGACGTTCTCCAGCACGGTGGGGGCGTAGTAGAAGCCCTTTTCCAGTTCGCCGGTGCCCCAGGTTCCTCCGCAGCGGACCGTGGCTCCTTCCTCGACGGCCTTCTGCACATAGGCAGTGACCTTGTCCCGGTGCTGCGCGGAGATCAGCGGGCCGGTCTCGGCGGCTTCATCGAACGGACCGCCCATCCGGATCTGTTCGGCGCGGCGGACCAGTTCAGCAACAAACCGCTCTGCGATCGGTTCTTCCACGATCAGGCGGGCACCTGCGGAGCACACCTGGCCGGAGTGCACAAACGCGGCGTTCAGCGCGTTGTCCAGGGCTGCGTCGAAGTCGGCGTCGGCAAACACGACGTTCGGGTTCTTTCCGCCCAGCTCGAGAGCAACCTTCTTCACGGTGCCGGCGGCGGCAGCTGCGATAACCTTGCCCGTCGCAACGCCGCCGGTGAAGGACACCAGGTCGACGTGGGGGGATTCGGCCAGCGGTGCGCCTGCCACGGCACCGGCGCCGAGCACGAGGTTGCCCGTTCCCCGGGGCAGGCCCAGGTCCTCGAGGACCTTCATCATGAGGATTGAGGTGGAAGGAGTCAGCTCGGACGGCTTCAGCACAAAGGTGCAGCCGGCGGCCAGCGCGGGAGCGATCTTCCACGCAGCCTGCAGCAGCGGGTAATTCCACGGTGCGATGAGCCCGCAGACGCCCACGGGCTCGTATTCAATCCGGGAAACTACCTCGGGATTGCCCGCATCGACGATCCGGCCGGCATTCTGTCCGGCGATCTTGCCGAAGTAGGTGAAGCAGGCCGCAATGTCATCCATGTCGATTTCGCTCTCAACCAGCCGTTTGCCGGTGTCGAGGGTCTCCGCGCGGGCAAACTCGGCCTTGCGGGCTTTCAGCTCGGCGGCGATGCGGAGCAGGAAATCTCCGCGCTCCGGGGCTGGAACGGCAGCCCACTCCCCGCGGTCAAAGGCGGAGCGGGCAGCGGCGATGGCCTTTTCGGTGTCGGCACGGGTTGCCTCTGAGACCGTGGTGACCAGCTCGCCGTCTGCCGGATTTCGGATGTCCCGGGTGCCGCCGTCGGACGCCGGAACCCAGGCGCCGTCGATGAACAGGGTTGCAGTGTTACTCATGCTTTTTCCTCCTCGCCGACAAAGTCGGCTTCCCAGTTGTCCTTGACGACCGGGTCTTCGGTGATTGCGGTATTGCCGGGCACCTCACGGTTGAGGTGCAGGAAATGCAGGTGCTGTTCGTAATGGTCCAGGACGTCAGTGATCAGCTGCTCTTTCGTGTAGCCCATGACGTCGTAGCCGTGGCTGCCTTCCAGGGAGAAGACTTCCATGCGGTAGTACTTGGTGTCGTTGGAAGCGCTGCGCAGGGCATAGGAGGGCGTGTCGTACTGGACCGGGTAGACCTGGTACTTGAACGGACGTTCCTCACCGAGCCCGACGGTGAGGTCCACGGAGCGGATGTTGTGGGACCCGCAGGCGGTGAGGGAAAGCGTGACCTCCGCCCCCTGGGCCACGAGTTCATCGTGCACATCGGAGAGGGCCGGGTAAGCCACCGTGTCCACGAAGCGGTCGGCCTGCTTCGGGCCGGGGTAGGTCATGGCCCGTGCCAGGCGCTGCCGCCAGGACCGCCCGCCGCGCGAGTCCCCGCCGCGGCCGGCGATCATGCCCGGCAGTGAGGCGCGGAAGCTGGCGGCCAGTGAGTTTTCCACCCGCAGCGCCTTGTAGGTGCCCAGCATGATGAACAGCAGCAGGATGGACAGCGGAAGGCCCATGATGATCGTGGCGTTCTGCAGGGTGGCCACACCGCCCACCATCAGCATGGCCAGGGTCAGCAGGCCCGTGATGACTGCCCAGAAGACGCGCATCCACTTCGGGGCATCCGAATCCGCGTCCTTCAGGTGGGAGGTGAAATTCGCCATCACCAGAGCGCCGGAGTCGGCTGAAGTGACGTAGAACAGCAGTCCAGTGAAGGTAGCGATCGCTGCTGTCAGCGGGACCCACGGGAATTGTTCCAGCAGGCCGTAGAAGGCTCTTTCCGGCTGGTTCATGGCGACTTCGCCGAAGGCCGCATTGCCGCCCATCACGAGTTCCAGGGCGCTGTTGCCGAAGATCGAGATCCACAGCAGGATGAAGGCGAAGGGCACGATCATGGTGCCCAACACGAACTGGCGGATGGTGCGCCCGCGGGAAATGCGGGCCAGGAACAAGCCGACGAATGGCGCCCAGGCGATCCACCAGGCCCAGAAGAACAGGGTCCAGCCGGACAGCCAGTCGTCCGGCCGGTCATAGGCCATCGTGTCCAGGGTCATTGACGGGAACCGGCTCAGCACGTCACCGATGTTCTGCACGATTCCGTCGAACAGGAAACCGGTCTTCCCGGCAACCAGGATGAACAGCATCAGTCCCAGGGCCAGGATGACGTTGAGCTCGGACAGCCTGCGGATGCCCTTCTCCACCCCGGAAACCACCGAGACGGTGGCCATGACGACGGACAGCGCGATCAGCGCGATCTGGATGCTGACGTTCTCCGGCACGCCGAACATGAAGTTCAGTCCGTAGTTCAGCTGGACGACGCCGATGCCCAGTGAGGTGGCGATGCCGAAGATCGTGCCCAGCAGTGCCGCGATGTCCACGCCGTGGCCCAGGGGGCCGTCGATTTTCTTGCCGAAGATCGGATACAGCGCCGAGCGGATGCTCAGGGGCAGGTTGTGTCGGTAGGCGAAGTAGCCCAGGGCCAGGCCCATCAGCGCGTAGAGCGCCCAACCGGTGATTCCGTAGTGGAAAAGCGTCCAGACGAGGGCTTGGCGGGCGGCTTCAGCGGTGGAGCCGTCGCCCACCGGCGGGGCCAGGTACTGGGTCACCGGCTCAGATACGGAGAAGAACATGAGGTCGATGCCGATGCCGGCCGCGAACAGCATTGCACCCCAGGTGAACAAGCCGAACTGCGGTTTTGAATGGTCAGGTCCCAGTTTGGTCTTGCCGACGCCCGAAAGGGCTATCACGAGGACAAAGATGACCACCAGGGTAACTACCAGGAAGTAGTACCAGCCCATGTTGGTGGACACCCAGCCCACCATTGCCCCAATGACCGTTTCCGCGGATTCGGCGGAGATCATGGCCCATAGCGCGATCGCGGTGATGCCGACGGCGGAACCGATGAAAACCGTCTTGTTCATCCTGGTTTTAGCCGGCTCGACGGTCGGCAGTTCAGTTTCCGGAATCTTGGTCATCGTGTCCTTCACCAGGCAGCGCGCGAATAAAGTAAGGCCCCTTAGCCCACTGTTCAGGCTAGCAAAGGCCCTTGTGGGACGTGGATTTATGGGATCTGGGTCACAATTTCCTGCCTCGGGTGGCACTGCGCGGATCGCACCAATCCTGCTGTCCAGCCCTGTGCCAGTACGCCGTTGTTTGCTAACCTGCAAAGGGAGTGGGGCTGTGCCGTGCCTCACACGCACCGGTTCCGGAGGTGCCCGGCCGGACCGCTGAACCGATCCGGACGCCGCCTGTGGAACTGCCAACGACGGCAAGCTGAAGGAGCGGGTAAATGTCCGAATTGGAAGCGTTGCTCTCCGAGACGGAGCGGACTTTTGGTCTACGCCAGATCGCGGCGGGCCACGCGCAGATGGTGGTGATTGGACGGAGCCTTCCGCAGCCCATCGGCGAGGTTTGGAGCGCTGTTTCCGACCCTGCCCGGCTCGGCGAGTATTTTGAAGAGCCGCAGGGAGACTTCCGGCGCGGCGGAGAGTTTGAAGTTCCCGGGATCGCTTCGGGTATCATTCTCCGGTGCGATCCGCCGCGGCTGCTGACGGTGTCCTGGATACCGTCGCACGGGAAGGCCGGAGAGCTTGAGGTTCACCTCTCCGATGAAGATGGATCGACGCGGCTGGAACTTCGTTATGCCTCGGTGCGCAAACGCTTCTCGCTGATTGACCCGGAGAGCACTGAATGGGCGGCCGGCGCAGGCTGGGAGTTCTTCGTCGACAACCTGGCAGCCAATCTGGAAGGCCGCGAGCTGCATCGATGGGTGTCCGACTGGCGTTCGCTTGAAGGAGCGGAGCGGGAACTTTTCGAAGCCCGTAATGCTGAATGGGAGCGGGTGTGGGAACAGTTCGAGCGCGAGCATGCGCCCCTCCCGGGTCCTGAATAATCCCACGTCAGAGAGCGGTTCTTGGCTGTGGATAACTTTACTTTCAAAGTTGAGTGTAATAGACTCAAGTTAGTTGAGTTCAGCGGATAAAACGTACTCCGCCGGGAGCTCGCATGGTTTTTCTCCAAATCCGAGAAGGAGCCCGCCGTGGATACCAAGTTCACGAACAAGAGCCAGGAGGCACTTCAGGCCGCGGCCATGAATGCCACTACTGCCGGTAATCCGCAAATTGAGCCCGCTCATTTGTTGAAAGCCCTGATGGACCAGCGCCAGGGCGTGGCAGTGGCCCTGCTCAAGGCAGCCGGCGCAAACCCTGATGCGGTCAGCGTGGCGGCCAGCAACGCCATCCACGAACTGCCGTCGAGTTCCGGATCCTCCGTCCAGCAGCCGCAGTTCTCGCGTCCCCTGCTGCAGGCCATCAACACCGCCCAGCAGGAAGCCTCCCAGCTGGGCGACGCCTACGTTTCCACGGAACACCTCCTGCTGGCCCTGGCCGTGGACAACGGCCCTGCAGGCAAAGCCCTGCGGGACAACAACGCAGGCCATGACGCGCTCGTCAGCGCCCTTCCATCTGTGCGAGGAGACCGAAAAGTGACAACCGCTGATCCGGAGAACACCCTCCAGGCGCTTGAGAAGTACAGTACCGACCTCACGGCTTTGGCCAGGTCCGGGAAACTGGACCCCGTCATCGGACGCGATTCCGAAATCCGGCGGGTGATCCAGGTGCTGAGCAGGCGCACCAAGAACAACCCGGTCCTCATCGGCGAACCCGGCGTGGGCAAGACTGCCGTCGTTGAAGGCCTCGCCCAGCGCATTGTTGCCGGTGACGTCCCGGAAAGCCTCAGCGGCAAGACGCTGCTGTCCCTGGACCTGGGGTCCATGGTGGCCGGTGCCAAGTACCGCGGCGAGTTCGAAGAACGCTTCAAAGCCGTCCTCGAGGAGATTGCCAACTCCGAGGGGCAGGTGGTCACGTTCATCGACGAGCTGCACACGGTGGTTGGCGCGGGCGCCGCCGAGGGGTCGATGGACGCGGGCAATATGCTCAAACCCATGCTGGCGCGCGGGGAGCTGCGGCTCATCGGCGCCACCACCCTCAACGAGTACCGGGAAAACATCGAGAAGGATGCGGCGCTCGAACGCCGGTTCCAGCAGGTCTTTGTGGGTGAACCCAGTGTTCCGGACACCATCGGCATCCTGCGCGGCCTCAAGGAGCGCTACGAGGCGCACCATAAGGTTGCCATTGCTGATTCCGCCCTGGTTGCCGCTGCGACCCTTTCCAACCGGTACATCACCGGCCGGCAGCTTCCCGACAAGGCCATTGACCTCGTCGACGAGGCCGCATCCCGGCTGCGCATGGAGATCGACTCCGCCCCGGAGGAAATCGACGAGCTGCGCCGCGCCGTCGACCGGCTCACGATGGAGGAGCTCGCCATCTCCGGAGAAACGGACGAGGCGTCGCTCGAACGGCTCGAAGTGCTCCGCGAGGACATGGCGAACAAGAAGGAGCAGCTGGCGGCACTCAATGCACGCTGGGAAGCCGAAAAGGCCGGACTGAACCGTGTGGGCGACATCAAGGCCCGGATTGACGAACTGCGCTCGCTGGCCGAGAAGGCCCAGCGCGACGGTGACCTCACCGAGGCGTCGAGGATTCTCTACGGCGAGATCCCGGCCATGCAGAAGGAACTCGACGCGGCTCAGGCAGCCGAGGAGGACCAGTTTGGCGAGGGTGCCCGGGAATTGATGGTTTCCGAAGAAGTCACCGCCGACGACATTGCTGAAGTTGTCTCGGCGTGGACAGGAATCCCGGCCGGACGCATGCTGCAGGGAGAGTCGCAGAAGCTGTTGGACATGGAGTCCGTGATTGGGTCCCGTCTGATCGGCCAGAGCCGTGCGGTCTCAGCGGTGGCTGATGCTGTCCGCCGTTCTCGCGCCGGTGTCAGTGACCCCGACCGTCCCACCGGATCTTTCCTCTTCCTGGGCCCGACCGGCGTCGGCAAGACAGAGCTGGCCAAGGCGCTGGCTGAGTTCATTTTCGACGACGAACGTGCGATGGTCCGCATGGATATGAGCGAATACGCCGAGAAGCACACGGTCTCGCGCCTGGTCGGAGCCCCTCCCGGGTACGTCGGCTATGAAGAAGGCGGGCAGCTCACTGAAGCCGTGCGGCGGCGTCCCTACTCGGTGATCCTGCTCGATGAGGTGGAGAAGGCACACCCGGATGTCTTTGACATCCTGCTGCAGGTGCTCGACGACGGCCGGCTGACGGACGGGCAGGGCAGGACCGTGGACTTCCGGAACGTCATCCTGATCCTGACCTCCAACCTCGGCTCGCAGTTCCTGGTGGATCCGGGGCTGAACGAGGAGCAGAAGCGTGAATCGGTCATGTCCATGGTCAACGCCAACTTCAAGCCGGAGTTCCTGAACCGTCTGGACGACGTCATCCTCTTCGACCCGTTGACCCTTGATGAACTGTCCAAGATTGTGGACATCCAGGTGCGTACCCTCGCAACCAGGCTGCGGGACCGCCGCCTGACCCTGGACGTCACGGACGCCGCCCGCGAATGGCTGGCGCTGACCGGCTACGATCCGGCCTACGGTGCCCGCCCGCTGCGCCGCCTGGTCCAGCGCGAGATCGGGGACAAGCTCGCCAAGGGCATCCTCGCAGGCCGCATCTCGGATGGAGACACCGTCCTGGTGGATCGCCCCGAGGGGCTCGGCGAGGAAGAGTTCGCGAGCCAGGGACTCAGTGTCGAAGCCGCGGCTCCCGTGGCGTAGCCAAGGCACATCCGCATCAATGCACCAAAGGAGGGCCGTCCGACAGACGGCCCTCCTTTGGTGTGTTCCGGGCGTCCTCCGCCGAGCCCGGCTACGGCTGGACTATCAGCGACTCCGTCAGCTCCTCGCCCGGCGCGACGACGAAGCAGTCCACCCGGCGGTCCCCGGAGTCCCAGGAGCCCTGGGTGGGTACGGCCCGGTTAAGCTCCAGATCCGTGTACTTGGACGCGGCATCGGTGTAGATCACGGAAGAACACACTTCCTCCGCTTTTGCTGCCAGTGCGTCAGTGCCGGGGAAAGTGTCCGAGTCCGGGTAGGTCTGGCTGGCCACCAGCTGCGCATTATGGGGAGTGTCGCACGTAACCACCGTGACTTCGGCGTTCACACTTTGGAAGTCCTGGAGGCAGGCACCTGCCTCCAGATCCACCGGCTTGACCGAATCCTGCAGGACTCCTGCTTCCCGGTTGCCGTCCGCAACGATGGTTGCCAGCCAGATGCCCAGCAGGACCACGATCAGGATGGATCCGATCAGCACCAGCATCCGGGTCGTTTTGCTGGCTCCGGAGTTCTTGGCCGCTGCCTCTTCGGCTTCGCGCGTCCGGCGGGCCCGGCGCGAGTCGCCGGGTACCGCGCTGGAGCCAGACGGGGTGACGACGTGGGTGATACCCGTATCCGCAGGGTCCTCGGCCGGCACCTTCTTCGTCAGGGACAGTGAGGCGAACGAATCGGTGACCGGGGCGGATACATCGGATCCCCCGGCGGCAACGGTGGCAGCAGCGATAACCGGTGCCGGCTTCGATTCCTTGCTTCCGCCTGTCTTGGGGGCCCCGGCTGTCGTGGGCGCTTTTGCCGTATCGGAGTCCTTGCCGGGAGTTTCATCGACGGGTTCGCCTTTCCCCGTCCCGTCTCCGCCCGCCTCATCCGCGGCGGTGCCGGCTGCTTCGGTCTCCGCGTCAGCTTTATCGGCATCGGCAACATCGGGTTCTTCTGCTTCAGTCCCCTCGTCTTCAGGGGCCTGAGTAGCTTCTGATGCGTCGGAGTCCGCATCAGCTTCTTCCGTCTCAGCAGTTTCAGCTTTGGAGGCTTCTGTTTCATCCGCGGCTTCTGTTTCGTCCCCGGCTGCTGTCTCATTCGCGGCGACGTCGGCCTCGGCGTCGTCTGCCGTGGATCCGGGAGCCCCGTCTGCCGGGTCTCCGTCCACGGGCTCGTCGTCGTCGTTTTCCGCCGGCGGTTCAGCGGGGGTTTCCAGCTCGGTGATTCCTTCGCCGGCGTCAACGGCGATCTCGGTCCCCTCCGGCGGTGCCTCCGAGATGCCGGCCTGCTTGCCGGCCTCGATCGCTTCCTCGGTCACGGCACGGACCTCGGCGGCGGTTTCGGGGAGGGACGCGGCCTCTGCGGCCTCTGAGCTGATGGAAGGCGTTTCGAGGGACGGTTCGCTGAGCTGCACTTCGTCGGCGGGAACGATCTCCGGCTCAACCGGCGCTGCGTCCTGAACCTGCGCCTCGAACATACCCGTCCACAACTCGTCGTCGCGGGACCCGTTCGAAGACAGCCACGCAGGGGCCTCCGTGTGGGAAACGAGGTCCGGAAGAGCCTGCGCCGGACCGGTACCGGCTTCTGCCTCGGCTGCAGCGCCGCCTGTTCCGGCATCGGTGGATGCCGGAGTGTTCCCTGGCTGGGTTGGCTCATCCGTCGGCCCCGAGGCTTCCTTGGCTCCGGGCCCCGTCCGCAGGGGCCGCTTGGGTCCTCCCTTTGAACCGAGCAGTCCCTTCGCTACCGCCCCCTTGGGCGATGCCGGCCGCTTGGAGCCGGGGATCCGCCTGCCTGTCTTTCCTGGTTTCCCGGGTTTTCCGGTCTTCCCGGTTTTTGCAGGTGTCCCGGGGGTACCCGCGGTGCCTGAAGCGGCGGAGTCGTTCTGTGCGGGACGCCCGTTGGCGGCCGGCTGCTGCGGCTTGATAACTGGAATGCTCCTTGTCGCGGGATTGCTCCGGATGGACGGTGCTGCCTTTGCGGCAGGGGGCTTGGCGCCAGAACCTTTGGGGGCGGCGCTGCTGTTCGGCGATGGCCGCGGGGACTTTCCAGGCAGGGCCGGGCCCGGCCTTGGCGTCCTCTTCTGATCGCTCATGGTGAACGTGTGCCCTCCCTGTTATGGCCGCTCCGTGGTCCCGCAACGTCATCTCCTCCCTGACTTTAGCGAATTTGCAGGTGGCAGCGCAGTACACGCCGAAGCGATGGTCGGACTAAACTTGGAAGTTGAATGTGTCTGCGGCTCCTCCGGGGCACGCAGCAGCGGGAAAACATGTAACCTGTAGTTACGACAAATTGACCGAATATTCCGGGGCCTCGCTCTCCTGCCCGAGCGACCACCTCCGGATCGACGCAAAAAGGGGGTCACGCCATGGGGCGCGGCCGTCAAAAGGCAAAAGCAACCAAGCAGGCACGCGAGATGAAGTACTTCACTCCTGCCACGGATTACTCTGCCCTGCAGCGAGAGCTGTCGGGGCCAACGAGTCGTCCATCGAGTCGATATCCCGAGGAGCCGGCAGAGCCGGATTACTCGGCGTACGAGGATAAGTACGCAGATCAATTTGGCGAGGAAGACGACGACGAGGGCTCCCGCCGCATCGGCTAGGTGCAGCGAACCACTCGTTCTTGACAAGCCCAATTGCTTTCCTTCAGCGGATCACCAAACGGTGGATCCGCTGAAGGGCGTTAAGGGCGAAAATTCCGCGCAAGCGACCAGCTTCGCCGTGCGTTCCCGCGAGATGACAGAAACTGCCCGTATCAGAGCTGATACGGGCAGTTTCTGTCATCTCGATGAAGGTAGGGGAGTGGAAGCCCTCTGAGGGCTTAGGCGTAGCTGCCCACCAGACGCACGGCGCCGCCGTCGACACCCTTGGCGCCCTGGACGTAGTCCGGGTTGCCGGACTCGGGCTCTCCGGCCTCGCCCACGGTTCCCATCGTCCACGCAGGAACGCCGCGCTCAGCCAGCCGCGCCAGCGCAGCGTCGGCACCGGCAGCGTCCACAATGGCCACCATGCCGACGCCGAGGTTCAGGGTGCGCTCCAGGTCCGGCAGCGGCACGTTGCCCAGTCCGCTCACCAGCTTGAAGACCGGCGGAAGTTCCCAGGTGGAGCGGTCCACGGTGGCTTCGAGGCCCTTCGGAAGCACGCGTGCCAGGTTTGCGGCCAGACCGCCACCCGTCACGTGGCTGAAGCCGTGCACGCCGGCAGGCGCGTAGCGGGCCAGATCCAGGCAGTCCGCCGCGTAGACGCGGGTAGGTTCCAGCAGTTCCTCGCCGAGGGTGCGTCCCAGTTCAGGGACCTGGCGTTCGAGCTGCCAGCCGGCATGGTTGATGACGCGGCGCACCAGGGAGTAGCCGTTGGAATGGATGCCGGAGGACGCCATCCCAATGACCACGTCGCCGCTGCGAACGCGTTCGGGGCCCAGCAGGTCGGCAGCTTCAACGACGCCGGTGGCGGCGCCGGCGACGTCGTACTCATCGACGCCCAGCAGGCCCGGGTGTTCCGCCGTTTCGCCGCCCACCAGTGCGGTGCCGGCAACTTCGCACGCTGCGGCAATGCCCCGGACGATGTCGGCGATGCGCTCCGGGACCACTTTGCCGCAGGCAATGTAATCGGTCATGAACAGCGGCTCGGCGCCCACGACTACGATGTCGTCGACCACCATGCCGACCAGGTCGAAGCCGATGGTGTGATGGATATCCAGGGCCTGGGCGATGGCGACCTTGGTGCCGACGCCGTCGGTGGAGGTGGCGAGCAGCGGCTTCTTGTAGGTGAGGAGCCGGGAAACGTCATACAGACCGGCGAATCCGCCCACTCCGCCAAGAACCGAATCATTGTGGGTGGCCTTCACGGCCGCCTTCATCAGTTCGACGGCCTTGTCACCGGCTTCGACGTCCACACCTGCGGAGGCGTAGGTGATGGAGTTTTCGCTCGCGCTCATACTGATTCTTTCTTGTCTGTGGGGGTCAGGAGGGTCTCAAATTCACTGTCCGGGCCCGGATCGCAGCCGTTGGAGCCGTCCGCATCCGAGGGAGGCTCCAGCAGGTTCTTGCCCAGCCGGTCAGCGGAGGGCAGCTCAATCGGGTAGACGCCGGTGAAGCAGGCGGTGCAGAGTTTTTCGCGGGGCTGCTGAGTGGCGCCAATCATGCCGTCCTCGGAGATGTACGCGAGCGAATCAGCACCGATGGAGGTGCAGATCTCGTCGACCTTGGCGCCGTTGGCAATCAGTTCGGCGCGCGAGGCAAAGTCAATGCCGTAGAAGCAGGGCCACTGGACCGGAGGGGAGGAAATCTTGACGTGGACTTCCTTGGCGCCGACTTCCCGCAGCATCCGCACGATCGCGCGCTGGGTGTTGCCGCGCACAATCGAATCGTCGACGACGACCACGCGCTTGCCGCGGATCACGGATTCCAGGGCGTTCAGCTTCAGCTTGATGCCGAGCTGGCGCAGCGTCTGGCTCGGCTGGATGAAGGTGCGTCCCACGTAGGAGTTCTTGACGAAGCCGTGGGCAAAGGGAATGCCGGACTGCTCGGCATAGCCAACGGCAGCCGGGGTCCCGGATTCCGGAACGGGAATGACGATGTCTGCTTCGACCGAGTTTTCACGGGCCAGCTGGCGGCCCATCTCGACCCGGGATTCATAGACCGAGCGTCCGTTGATGGAAGCGTCCGGACGGGCAAGGTAGACGTATTCGAAGACGCAGCCCGCCGGGGTCGGCTCTCCGAACATCTGGGAACGGATGCCGTTCTCATCGATGGCAATGAACTCGCCGGGTTTGATCTCGCGAATGAAGCTGGCGCCGACTGTGGCCAGTGCGGAACCTTCGGACGCCACAACCCAGCCGCGGTTCAGCCGGCCGAGGACCAGGGGCCGGACTCCGTACGTATCGCGGGCGGCGTACAAGGTGCCTTCGTCCATGAACACGAAGGAGAAGGCACCGCGCAGCATAGGCAGCAGCTCCAGTGCAGTTTCTTCGAGGCTGCGGCCATCCGTGCCGTTCAGCAGTGCGGTGACCAGCGCGGTATCCGAGGTGTTGCCCTGGGCAATTTCGCCGGAGCGGGGACGTCCCTGGCGCTCGAGGATCATCTCGTACAGCTCTGCGGAGTTGGTCAGGTTGCCGTTGTGGGCCAGTGCCACGGTGCCGGCTGCGGTGGCACCCAGGGTGGGCTGTGCGTTCGCCCAGTGGGAAGCGCCCGTGGTGGAGTAGCGGCAGTGGCCGATGGCGATGTGTCCCAGCAGGGTGTTCAGCGTGGTCTCGTCAAAGACCTGGGAAACCAGTCCCATGTCCTTGTAGACGCTGATCCGGCTGCCGTCGCTCGTGGCGATGCCGGCAGACTCCTGCCCGCGGTGCTGCAGGGCGTACAACCCGTAATAGGTAAGCTTCGCTACCTCTTCGCCGGGGGCCCAGACGCCGAAAACCCCGCAGGCATCCTGCGGTCCTTTCTCGCCGGGCATGAGATCGTGGGAAAGCTTTCCGTCACCGCGTGCCATGGGACCCATTCTCTCACGATCGCGGTCTGCATCTCCCTCCGCGGCGGTGCGTTACGCCAGTGGTGACGGCCCTGTGCTGCCGGGTTCGTCGTCGGCGGCTTCAACGACGGCACGCTTGGAACGCCGCACGCTGATGCGGTCCAGGATGAGGGCGGCAACGCAGCCCAGGGCGACGCCGGGAAGTGCCAGCATCACGGTGAAGAAACCCAGGACGGCTTCACGTGTGTACTGCGGGTTCTCCGGGCCGGTGTACGCCATGACCAGGGCAACCACGAACGCCACCACCGCGCCCAAGGCAATGAAGGGGACAAAACGGGGAGCGCGCCGGATGGTGATCTCGCGCCGCTCGGGGCTGTGCTGCTCGGAAGTCATACGGGAATTCTACCGGCAGTAGAGGCTAGGAGTTCCCTCCGGGAATCCCCGGAAACAGCGGGAGGCAGTCTGCAAGGTCTGCCCGCAGGCCGGAGGCTGAGACTTTTCCCGCGGCGACGGCGTCCGCCCAGGAAAGCGTGCCCGTCACGAGCGCCAGCCACGTGGCGGCATCGGTTTCCACCACGTTGGGCGGGGTTCCGCGGGTATGCCGCGGGCCCGGAATGCACTGGGTCACGCCGAACGGGGGTACCCGTACCTCTACGCTGTTCCCCGGTACCCGTTCGGCCAGTTCCTCGAGGGCATACCGTACGGCAGCCGCCGTCGTCTGGCGGTCCGCCGCGCCTGCCGCGGCAGCGGCAAGGGCAGCGCCGCCGTCTGCCGCTGAAATCCTGCGCCGTGCCATGCCTAGTCCAGCAGCGCCGTCACGGGAGCGGCCAGGCGCAGGCTGCCCACGGGCTCGCCGCCGCCGAGTACCGGGGGCACGACTTTGGCCAGGACCTTGAAGACACCCTCCGGGTCGATGGCACCGCTGGCGGCTAGCAGGGTCAGACCCACGAGGGTGGCAGCGCGCCCGTTCCCGTCGAGCATTTTCAGCGCGACAGAGACGCCGGTGTCCGTTCCCAGCACGAGGACTCCCTCGGCGCCGGACTTCGCTACGATTCCCAGGTCCTCCATGACGACGGAGTTCTCCCGGCCCACGCCGTGGACGGCCCACGGATAATCCAGCATGGCGGTGGCGACAGTCGCCGCCCGGGCGTCTCCGTGCTTGTCCGAGGGCGCCTTGGCGAGCTTGCCGATTCCGCGGGCGAGCCCGGCCAGGGACAGGGCTGCCAGCGGAGCGCCGCAGCCGTCGACCGCCCAGTGGGCTGGCTTCTCTTCACAGAAGTCTTCGATAACCCGGGCAATGCCCTGCTGCAGCGGATGCGCCGGGTCCAGGTAGGTGGAGGTGTCCCAGCCGTTTTCGGTGCAGGCCCACAGGAACGCTGCATGCTTGCCGGAGCAGTTGAACGCGATCCGCTGCTTTCCCTTGCCGGAGCGGATCAGTTCGGTGCGGGCCTGTTCGTCCTGCGGCCAGTCAGCGGGGCACTGCAGGTTGTCTTCGGTGACGCCGGCTGCCTCGAGCATGCCCCGCACGACGTCGGTGTGTTCCTTCGCGCCTATGTGGCTGGCAGCGGCGAGGGCCACCTGCGCGCCGCGCAGCGGAACACCCGCCTGCATGGCGGCCACGGCCTGGAATGGCTTGAGCGAAGAACGGGGAAACACGGGGGTGGTGATATCTCCGAGCGCAGTCACCACGGATCCGTCCGAGGCCAGGACGACGGCGGACCCCGCATGGCGTGATTCGATGAAGCCGTTGCGCTCCAGGACAGCGAGTTCGACGGCGTCGGCAGCAGTGAAAGTGGCAGGCATAAGGCCAGTCTACGGACACTCCCTGATGCAGCGGGGACGCTGGGAACCGAGGCGGGCGGATGAGTGCCGTCATGCACGCGTAGCGGCTTTCAGACGGCGCGTCCGGGCAAGTAGGCTGAATTCTTGTGAAGGTTCTCGTTGTTGGCCCCGGCGGCCGCGAACATGCCATTGTCCGTTCCCTGCTGGCTGATCCCTATGTTTCCGAGGTCCACGCGGCCCCCGGAAACGCCGGAATCGCCCAGATTGTTCCGGTCCATTCCCTCAACGCCAGCGACCCCGCCGCAGTCACGGAACTGGCTGTGCGGCTCGGAACCGACCTCGTCGTCGTGGGGCCTGAGGCACCGCTTGCCGCGGGGGTCTCGGACGCGGTGCGTGAGGCAGGGATCCCTGTGTTTGGTCCTTCCAAAGAGGCGGCACAGCTTGAGGCCTCAAAGGCTTTCGCAAAGCAGGTGATGGCGGCTGCGAACGTTCCCACGGCGATGGCGCGCGTCGCGGCGAACGCCGACGAAGCAGCCGACGCCCTGGACACCTTCGGCGCCCCGTACGTCGTGAAGGACGACGGGCTGGCTGCAGGCAAGGGAGTGGTGGTGACCTCCGACCGCGGCGACGCCCTGGCCCACGCTGCTGCCTGCTTCGACGCGGGAGGCACGGTGGTGATCGAGGAATACCTCGACGGCCCGGAAGTTTCCCTTTTTGTCCTTTCCGACGGCCGGCACGTGGTTCCGCTGGCACCCGCCCAGGACTTCAAGCGGATCTTCGACAACGACGAGGGACCCAACACCGGCGGCATGGGAGCCTACTCTCCGCTGGAGTGGGCCCCGGCCAACCTTGTGGACGACGTCATTGCCCGCGTTGCCCAGCCCACGGTGGACGAAATGGCAGCCCGGGGCACGCCATTTGTGGGCGTCCTGTATTGCGGACTGGCGCTCACCTCCCGCGGCATGCGGGTGATCGAGTTCAACGCACGCTTCGGGGATCCGGAAACGCAGGCCGTGCTGGCCCGGCTGAAGACCCCGCTCGGCGGCCTGCTTCTGGCAGCAGCCAAGGGCGAACTGGACGCCATGGAACAGCTGAAGTGGGATCCCCGCACAGCAGTCGCCGTCGTCGTCGCCTCGGAAAACTATCCCGATGCGCCGCGCACCGGCGACCCGATCCTCGGTCTCGTGGAAGCGGAAGCGATCGACGGCGTGCACGTATTGCACGCCGGCACGTCGCTTGAGGCGAACGAGATTGTCAGTGCCGGGGGACGCGTCCTGGCAGTCGTCGCGCTGGGGGAGGATCTGACGCAGGCCCGGAACCTCGCCTACGCCGGTGTGTCCGAGATCGGCTTGGAAGGCTCGCAGCACCGCACTGACATTGCACTGAAGGCGTCCCGCAGCGAAATCGTGGTTCCTGCCGGAAGCGCCGGCGTCGACAACGAAAAGGGCCTCCTGTGAGCGCCGCTCCGCAGCTGCAGGGCTGGAAGCACATCTATTCGGGCAAGGTCCGCGACCTCTACGTTCCCGAGGGTCCGGATGCCGCCGAAGACCGCGTGCTGGTGGTAGCCAGCGACCGGATCAGTGCCTACGACCATGTCCTGGCCAGCACGATTCCGGACAAGGGGCGCATCCTGACGCAGCTCAGCCTGTGGTGGTTCGACCAGCTGGGTGACATCCCCAACCATGTGATTTCCGCCGATGAAGGTGTGCCGGCCGAGGTGGCCGGCCGGGCAATGATCTGCAAAAAGCTGGCAATGTACCCGGTTGAGGCCATTGCCCGCGGGTACCTCACCGGATCGGGCCTGGCTGAGTACCGTACGTCGCAGACGGTATGCGACGTGCCGCTGCCGCAGGGTCTGGTAGACGGGTCGCGGCTGGAGCCCGCCATCTTCACCCCGTCCGCGAAGGCTGAAGTGGGCGAGCATGACGAGAACATCAATTACGACGCCGTCGTTACGGCTGTCGGCGCGGAAACCGCAGCGAAAATCCGGGACCTGACCCTTTCGATTTACACGGCTGCCGAGGCCATCGCCCGGGAACGCGGAATCATCCTGGCCGATACCAAGGTCGAGTTCGGCCTGGATCCGTCCACGGGTCTGGTGACCCTGGGCGATGAGGTGCTGACCCCGGACTCCTCGCGCTTCTGGGATGCCTCCCTGTACGAGCCCGGGAAGCCCCAGCCGTCCTTCGACAAGCAGTACGTCCGGGACTGGCTGACCTCCGCCGAGTCGGGCTGGGACAAGGCCTCCGATACGCCTCCGCCCGCCCTGCCGGCCGACGTCGTCGAGCGCACCCGCGCCCGCTACGTGGAGGCCTACGAGCGTCTGACCGGAAAGGCGTTCGCCTAAGTGCACCTGACCTTCCGGAGCCTCAGCCCCGGAAGGTCAGGTGCACGACTCCGCTTTCCGCTGTTTCCGCCATCACGTCGTAGGCGTCTTCCAGGCCGCGGAGACCGTCCCACAGGTTGATGCCGCGGCCCAGCAGGATCGGCGTGATGCCAACGTGCAACTGATCAACGAGGCCAGCTTCCAGGAACGACTTGACCACCGTGGGACCTCCGCCTACCCGAATGTCCCCGTCGCCGGCAGCGTCCAATGCCTTTTCCAAGGCCTCCTCCGGGGAAGCGGTGATGAACTCGAAGCGGGTCCCGTTGGCCATTTCCAGCGGCGGGCGCGGCGTATGCGTCAGGACATAGACGGGGACCCGGAACGGCGGCTCGTCTCCCCACCAGCCCTGCCAATCCGGATCGTCGGGAAAGTTGTGCAGGCCGAACATCCCGGCCCCCATGATTTCCGCGCCGATCTGGTCAAAGTAGGCCTCGGCGTACTTGTCGTCCACGCCGGTGGTCCCTTCGCCCCCGGTCTCGTGCAGCACGCGCTCCCGAAAGGTCCGGGTGGCGACGTACGGGCCGACCAGCCGCCCCCAGTCCTGGCCGAACGGATGTTCGGGGGTCTGGTCCGTTGTGGTGGCGTATCCGTCGAGGGAAATGTTCAAATCAACACGAACAGCCATTGGAGCCTCCTGGGCGGCTGGGCAGAAAGTGAATTCGAGCTTACAGGCGGCGTTTCCTCCGTCAAGGGCCCATCACTCCGACGGGGACTGAGCCGCCGCAGGGCAGCAAAAAGGGCCCATCAAAAATGATGGACCCTTCTTCGATTTGGTCGGGGTGACAGGATTTGAACCTGCGACCTCGTCGTCCCGAACGACGCGCGCTACCAAGCTGCGCCACACCCCGTAACCACTGCCTGGCCGAAGGTTTCCCTCCCGGCGAAGCAACTTTACAAGTGTACTCGACAGGGGCCGGGAGCGCGAAATTGGGGTCCGTCCCGGCGGAACACTCAGACGAGGGAGTCCTGCCACGCCGCATTGAGCGCAGCAAAACTTCCGGTGCCGCGGGTCAGTTCCGTAGGCGTGCCGTCTTCGACGACCTCCCCGGAGTCCATCACCAGCACCCGGTCCGCAATCTCGACGGTGGAAAGCCGGTGCGCGATGATCAGCGCGGTCCGGTTGCCCAGCAGGGACTTCAAACCCTGCTGGACCAGCCGTTCGCTCGGAATGTCCAGCGAGGACGTCGCTTCATCCAGGATGAGCACCGCCGGATCGGCCAGGAACGCCCGGGCGAAGCTGATCAGCTGCCGCTGGCCTGCCGAAACCCGGCCGCCGCGCTTGTTCACGTCTGTGCTGTATCCCTCCGGAAGGGACGCGATGAAGTCGTGTGCCCCCACGGCCCGGGCAGCGCTCTCGATGTCCTGCTGCGAGGCGCCCGGTTTGCCCAGGGCAATGTTTTCGGCCACGGTGCCGCTGAACAGGAACGCTTCCTGGGTCACCATGACGACGGCGCGGCGCAGGTCCCGCTGCGTGAGGTCCCGCAGGTCCACCCCGTCGAGCAGCACTGTTCCGGACGACGGGTCATAGAAGCGGGCTATCAGCTTGGCCAGGGTCGATTTGCCGGCACCGGTCTGGCCGACCAGGGCCACCGTCTGTCCGGCGGGAAGGTGCAGGTCCATCCGCGGCAGGATCAGCGGGCCGTCACCGTACCGGAACTCCACGCCGTCGAACCTGATGTCTCCCTTGGCTTCCTTGAGTTCCACGGGGTTCCTGGGCGGACGCACGGTGGGAACTTCCTCCAGCAGTCCCGAGACCTTCTCCAGGGCGGCCGAGGCGGACTGGAACGAGTTGTAGAACATGGCCATCTGGTCCACGGGCTGGAAGAAGCGCTTGGCGTACAGCAGCAGTGCCAGCAGCGCGCCGACTTCCAACCCGCCGTCGAGCACCCGGTAGCCGCCAACCAGGAGCACCAGCGCCACGGTGGAATTCCCAATGAACATCAGGCCCGGCTGGAACACACCGTTGAGGTTGATCGACCGCAGCGTGGCCTTCCGGTAATCCTCGGCCAGCTCATCGTTCTTCCGGGCGTTGACCTTCTCCCGCCGGAACGCCTTCACGGCGCGGATGCCGGTCATCGTCTCAATGAAATGCACGATCAGCCTGGCGGAGGTGACCCGGGAGGCGCGGTAGGCGATCTGGGAACGCTTCTGGTACCAGCGCGTGAGCAGGTACATGGGCACAAAGGCCACGCCGAGCAGCACGCCGGTGCGCCAGTCCAGGGCGAAGATGCTCACCGCGACGAAAGCCATGTACATGGCCCCGGACGCGAGCGAACTGATGCCCGAATCGAGAAGTTCGCGCAGCGCCTCCAGATCTGACGTCTGGCGCGAAATGATCCGCCCGGAGGTATAGCGTTCGTGGAATTCCAGGCTGAGGCGCTGGGTATGCCGGAAAACGCGCAGGCGCAGGTCCAGCAGCATGGCCTGGCTCAGCTGCGCCGTTGAACGGACATAACCTGCGGTCAGGGCTGCGGCCAGAACCGCGGCGAGCAGGTACGTTCCGCCGGAGGCCAGGAGCGGGAAGGAGTCACCCGCCTGCAGCGCCGGAAGGGCATGGTCGATTCCGTAGGCAATAATCGCCGGGCCGGCTACCCGGGCGGCCTGGGAGATGACCACCAGGGCGATCGTGAGGATAAACCGGCCCCGGTTGGGCTTCAGCAGGGACCCCAGCAGTGCCAGGGACCGGCGCCGGACTGCCTGGTTTTCGGACCGGTCAAGGTTGACGTTGTCCTCCCCGGCGGTGCCGGAAGGAACACTGCTGTTCGCCGGGACGGAAGCAGCTCCCCGGCGGATGCTGAACCGGCTCACAGGACCACCCCGTCTTCGTCTTCGGTTTCAAGCCGGCTGTCCAGGTCCTGCGGCTCCGCCGGAAGGCTGGCGATCACATGCCGGTAATGCTCGTTGGCGGCCAGCAGCTCGGCGTGGGTGCCCACGGCGGAGATGCGGCCGTTTTCCATCAGCGCCACGCGGTCGGCCAGCGAGACCGTCGACGGGCGGTGTGCCACCACCAGGGTCGTGGTGTCGGCCAGGACCTCGCGAAGACGGTGCTCGACGAGTTCTTCGGTGCGGACGTCCAAAGCGGAGAGCGGGTCATCCATGATCAGGAGGCCCGGCCGGGCAGCGATCGCCCGCGCCAATGCCACGCGCTGGCGCTGCCCGCCGGAAAGGCTCAGTCCTTCCTCGCCGATCAGGGTGTCAGCACCCTGGGGGAGCGAGTACACGAACTGGGCCTGTGCCACGTCCAGTGCCTCGCGGAGCAAGAGGTCCGCCTCGGCGTCGCTGGCAGGATCCGCTCCCAGGAGCACGTTGTCCCGCACCGAGCTGGAGAACAGCGTGGTGTCCTCGAAGGCAACGGCCACAATGGACCGGAGGTCTTCCAGCCGGTAATCCCGCACATCGGCGCCGTCGATCCGGATGCTGCCCGCCGTGACGTCGTAAAGCCGCGGGACCAGCTGCAGCAGGGTGGACTTTCCGCTGCCGGTAATGCCGACCAAAGCCATGGTTTCACCGGCGCGAAGGTCAAGGCTGACGCCGTCGAGCACATCCGGCCGCTCCGGGGCTGCATCCGGATAGGCGAAGTGCACGTCGTCGAACGAAAGCTGCCCGTGGACTTCGGCCGGGCGGCAGGGTTGTTCAGGATCAGTGATGGTGCGTCTGGCGTCCATGACTTCGAAATGCCGGTCAATCGCTGTCTTTGCCGTCAGGGTCATGGAGAGCAGCGGGCCCATGGACTCCACCGGTCCGGCGATCACGGCGGCAGTGGCAAAGAACGCGACCAAAGCTCCGATGCTGACCTGGCCGCCGTCGACCAGCAGGATCCCCAGGACCAGGGAGACAGCCAGCGCCGCCTCTGGAAGCAGCGTCACCACCAGGGAGAACTTGGCCAGGGAGTTGGCCTTGTAGACCTCGGTCTGGCGGAGCCCTTCGGCCTGTTCCTCGAAGGCGTCGAGCGCTTCGGAGCTGCGGCCGAACGCCTTCAGCACCCGGATGCCGTGGACTGACTCTTCCACGGTGGTGGCCAGGTCTCCCGCCTGGTCCTGGCTCTGCCGCGAGACCCGTCCGTAGAACCGGCGGAAGCGGAAGCCGTAAATGATGATCGGAACGGCCGCGACAAGGAACACGAGGGCCAGCTGCCAGGCGGTGAAGAACATGATGGTGACGCCGATGAGCACGGTCAGGGCAGTGACGATGAGCATCATGGCACCGAACGCCATCCAGCGGCGGATCAGGTTCAGGTCGCTCATGGCCCGCGAGAGCAGCTGCCCGGAGCCCCAGCGGTCATGGAAGGCAACGGAAAGATCCTGCAGGTGCCGGTAGAAGGATGTCCGAAGGCTGGTCTCCACAGTCGTTGACGGCGCGATCGCGAACTGGCGGCGGAGGGCCACGAAAACAGCCTCGAGCGATCCGAGCAGCAGCACGATCCCCGTTGCCCACCACAGGGCAGGCACCGAGCCCCCGGGTTCCAGGTAGGAGTTCACCAGTACCCGCAGCACCTGGGGGATGGCCAGGGCAACGACGCTTGCGCCCAGTGCGCAGAGGAACCCCAGGAACAAGCGCGGAAGGATCGGCCTGACATGCGGGTACAGACGGCCCAGGGATTGGAGCAACGTTGTCTGCCGGGGCATTAATCCTCTTCGAGCTCGCAGTGGTCCGCGCCGGGGCAGCGGACCGGATACCGCTCAATCGTAGGCCACGGCATCCCCTCGGGACGACGGCGCCGGCCACTTTCCGCCCTTCCCGCCGAGAGGCCAGTTACGGCTGGTTTCAGCGCCCTAAGGAGCCGTAACTGGCCTCTCGGCGGGGGTGAGGGTGAGCAGGACTGCTTCCGGGCGGCAGGCGAAACGCACCGGAGCGAACCGGGAGGTGCCGATTCCGGCAGACACGTTCAGCGGGACCGTGCGGCCGTGGTGCTCCCAGTCGGTCAGTCCCTTGGCCCGCCAGGTCGGCAGGTCACAGTTGCTGACCAAGGCGCCGTAGCCCGGAATGCAGACCTGCCCGCCATGCGTGTGCCCGGCCAGGATGAGCTGCGCTCCGCCGTCGGTGAAGTAATCCAGGACCCGCTGGTACGGGGCATGGGCGACGCCGATGCGCAGGTGGCGGGCGGAATCCGACGTCGAACTGCCCGCCGGGAAGCCCGCGTAGCGGTCCCGCTTGAGGTGCGGATCGTCGACGCCGGAGAAGTCCAGCCGCATGCCGTTCAGGACCAGGGACTGGTTCCGGTTGGCCAGGCCCACCCAGCCGGCGTTGCCAAACGCGGAGAACATTTCACCGAACGGCAGCTTGGCGGGGTTCTTCCGCAGCTTGGACGGCGACGTGAAATAGGTAAACGGGTTCTTCAGCACCGGCGCGTAATAGTCATTCGAGCCAGGCACAAACACCCCCGGGAACCGCAGCAGCGGTTTCAGCGCCTCCAGCAGCGGCGGTACCGCTTCCAGATGGCTGAGGTTGTCCCCGGTGTTGACCACGAGATCCGGCTCAAGGTCCGCCAGCGACTGCAGCCAGCGGGTCTTGCGTGCCTGCCCGGGGACGTAGTGGATGTCGGAAAGATGCAGGACACGCATCGGCTGGCTGCCCGGAGGCAGGACAGCGACCTCCTCGGTGCGGATGCTAAAGAGGTTGCGCTCGATGAGAGATCCGTACGCGAAGGCACCTGCACCGGCGGCGGCTGCGCTGCCGGCTGCCCAGGCCGCGGTTTTCAGGACGGAATGTGTTGTCGCAGCCAAGGTCAGTCGTCGTTGTTCTGGTTGTTGCCGTTGTTGCCGCGGTTGTCCCGGTTCGGGGCGGGAGCGCTGGGCCGAGGCGGCGCGGGGGCCTGACCAACGACGTTTGCGGGCGGGTTGGCAAACGGGTTGGCGCCGTACTGGCCCGGTACCCGCTGGATGAAGTTCTTCCAGGACGGACCGGCGATGAGCGAACCGTCAATCTCGGGGTAGATCCGTCCGCCAATCAGCTTGTCCGACATGGAGGTGTTGTTGGCCTTCCAGTTGCCGATCCAGGAGGCAGTGGAGAGACCGGTGCTGTAACCCATGAACCAGGTCTGCGAACGGAAGTCGTTGGTGCCGGTCTTGCCTGCAATCGGAACACCGACCTGGAGGTTGATGCCGGAACCTGCTGTCATCACCCGCTGGGTCGCCATGTTCACGCCCTGGGCAACTTCCTTGCGCATGACCTGGCTGCAGCTCTGCTCGGGAACCGGAAGCTCTTCTCCGTCGCTGGTCTTGACCGAAACCAGGGCGCGGGGCTCGCACATCAGGCCTTCGGCAGCGAAGGTCGCGAATCCGGTGGCCATGGACAGCGGGGAAGCGTCTCCGCCGCCGCCAAACGTCGACGGCGGGTCGACGGAAAGCATCTCGCGTTCCCCGTCAGCGCCCTTGCCGTTGTGCACGCCGGCCGCGAAGGCCATTTCCTGGAACTTGCACAGGTCCAGCTCACGGGCTTCGGCCAGGGTGATGGTGTTGAAGGACTGGGCCAGGCCCTCAAGCACGGTGGTGGTGCGGTAGTTTGTGTCGCCGTAGTTGATGGGGGTCCAGGGCTCGGTGCTGACGTAGGCCCCGCCATAGCAGCTGGCGTTCCAGCGGGTACCGGCCGGGTACGTGCGCTTGTTGCCGTTCAGGGTCGCGTTGAGCGTCTTGCCGGAGTCCAGCCAGGCAGCGACGGTGAAGGGTTTGTACGTCGAGCCGGGCTGGAAACCTCCCAGGCCGTTGAGGTACTTGGTGGGGTCGCCGTCCTGGTAGACGTCCACGTTGAAGTTCTGCACTGAGTTTCCCGGCGCGAGTTCCGGGGTGTAGCGGGTGTTCTGCGCCATGACCAGGATCTTGCCTGTGCCGGGCTCCACGCTGACCATGGAATGACCGATTTCCGCGTCGGTGGTGTCCGGGTTCGCGGTTTCGTTGATGGCAGCCTGGGCCGCGTTCTGGAGCGTGGGGTTAAGCGTGGTGGTGATGCTCAAGCCACCGCGGTAGAGCAGCTTCTCCCGGTCCTCCCGCTCGGCTCCGTAGGCCGGGTCGTTGAGGATCAGATGCTCGACGTAGTCACAGAAGTACGGTGCCTGCACCGCGCCCACACAGTTGTTGGGCACCGGGGTCAGGTTCAGTTCCATGGGAGTGGCGACGGCGGCGTCGTGTTCCTCCTGGGTAATGCGGCCCTTGTCCAGCATGGCGTCCAGCACCAGGTTGCGGCGGGCCAGCGAACGCTCCGGATTCAGCTCCGGGCTGTAGTAGGTGGGGCCGTTGACGACGCCGGCAAGCAGGGCGGCCTGGGCGATGCTCAGGTCCTTCGCCTCGACGTTGAAGAAGTACTTGGAAGCTGCCTGCACGCCGAAAGTCTTCCCACTGAACGGCACGATGTTGAAGTAGCCCTCAAGGATTTCTTCCTTGCTGAGTTCCTTTTCCACGGCAATGGCCAGCTTGACCTCGCGCAGCTTGTCCCCAATGGTCTTCTGGCCGCTGAAGACAACCTCCCCGCCTTCCTGCAGGTTGGTGTCGATGATGACGTTGTTCACATACTGCTGCGTGATGGTCGATGCGCCGCGGGTCCGGTCGGACGTCACGTTGGAGACCACGGCACTGAAGATGCCTTGGAGATCGACGCCGCCGTGTTCGTAATAGCGGTCGTCCTCGATCGCGAGCATGGCGTCGATCATGTTCGGGGAAATCTGGTCCAGCGTGACGGGCTGGCGGTTCTCCTCATACAGCGTGGCAATCAGTGAACCGTCGCTGGCGTAGATGCTGGACGGTTGGGCCAGGGCTCCGCGCTGCAGTTCCGAAGGGAGCTGGTCGAAGAACTGGATGGAACCGGATGCAGCGGTTCCTGCGGCAGCAGCGGCCGGAACCAGCAGGCCGGCGGCGAGGACGCCGCACAAGGCGCTCACCCCAAAAAAGGCGACGATCTTGCCCAGAGTGGTAGCCGTGTCAAAAAAAGGAGATTTGCTAGCTGCCATGCCGATCAGTCTACAAGCACGCGCTAGTCTTTGGATCATGAGCAAATGGGAATACTTCATTACACCGCTGCCTTTGCACACCCCCGGTGCCGTGCTGAACATGCACGGTGAAGAAGGGTGGGAGCTGGTGCAGATCACCCCCGCCCCGAACGGCACCGGATCCGTGGCGTACATGAAACGGGAGAAGGCCTAGTGAGCGCCGGCCCCGAGGCCGTATCCGCCGTCGAGCAGCGGCTGGCGGAACTGGGCCTGGAACTTCCGGGCGTAGCTGCACCAGTGGCTGCCTACGTTCCGGCGGTCGTGACGGGCAACCACGTGTACACCTCGGGGCAGCTTCCCTTCATTGACGGAAGGCTGCCCGCCGCAGGAAAGGTTGGGGCAGGGATCTCCGCCGAGGACGCCAAGGCTTATGCGGCACGCTGCGCCGTCAATGCGCTGGCCGCGATCAAGGCGCAGATCGGTGATCTGGACCGAGTGACCAGGATCGTGAAGGTGGTCGGCTTCGTAGCCTCGGATCCCTCCTTTACCGGACAGCCGGGAGTCATCAACGGTGCCTCCGAACTGCTCGGCCAGGTCTTCGGCGAGGCAGGCAGCCATGCCCGCTCCGCCGTCGGCGTCGCCGTCCTTCCGCTGGATTCCCCGGTGGAAGTGGAAGTGATCGCGGAATTTGCCTAGTTTTCCCACTCGTCTTTTCCCGCTGCCGCCCGCCCAGCAGGCGGCAGCGGAAAGCTGGTTTGAGCGAGGCGAGGGCACCCCCCGCAAGCCGCGTGCCGCGTCGTCAGTGCTCCTCCTGCGTGATGCCCGTGAGGGCGCCGAGGTTTTCCTGCGGTACCGCAGGGGCGATTCACCGCTGGGGAAGATCGCCTTTCCCGGCGGGAGCCTGGAGGAAACCGACGGAGACCAGGTGCCCTGGTTCGGTCCCACGCCGTCGGAGTGGGCCAAGGCACTGGGGATGGACGACCACCAGCAGGCCATGCGCCATGTGGTGGCAGCGATCCGGGAACTCTTCGAAGAGACCGGGATCCTGCTGGCCGGGGCAGATGCCTCCACCCTGCTGGAAAGCAACCGGGGCCCCGAATGGATGGCTGCGCGGGAAGGCATAGCATCCGGAGAGAAATCCTTCCCGGCACTTCTTACCCGGAGGGGGCTCGGGCTCCGCACCGACCTGCTCCGTCCGCTCTCCCACTGGGAAACGGCCGACTTCGCACTGCGCCGCTTTGATACGTATTACTTTGCGGCCGTCCAGCCGCTGGGGCAGGAAGCCTCCCTGCTGGAGGGCAAGGGGATCTGGGGCAAATGGTGCATCGCGGCGCGCGAATTTGAAGGCCGGCAGACGACGGCGCTGGGCGACGAAGTGGGCCAGCCGGACACGGTGGGCCTGACCCTGGAGCAGCTCACTGTCCCGTCAGTGCAGCTGATGCTCGAGAAACTGGCCAAGGCCAAGGGGTGTATCGCTTATCTGGCGCATCGCCGGCCAAACACTGTGCACCAGCCTGAGCTCGTGAAGGACGACGACGGCGTCTACGTGCTGCGCGTGTCCGGCAACGACGCGGCGGAAGGCGCGGGACAGCGCGGCCGCTGATCCGGACCCGATGCACGAAAAAAGGCACTGTTTCCAGCGGAAACAGTGCCTTTTTACTGGCGGGTCCTAGCGGGACCGCTGGCGCAGCCGCTGCACGTCCAGGATGACGACGGCGCGGGCTTCGAGCCGGAGCCAGCCGCGCTGGACGAATTCCGCGAGTGCCTTGTTCACGGTTTCACGTGAGGCACCGACAAGCTGGGCCAGCTCTTCCTGGGTCAGCTCGTGGGCCACGAGAATGCCGTCTGTTGCCGGACGGCCGAAGCGGTCGGCAAGGTCCAGCAGCGCCTTGGCAACGCGGCCCGGAACGTCGGAGAAGACCAGGTCGGCCAGGGATTCGTTGGTCCGGCGCAGGCGGCGGGCCAAGGCCTGCAGCAGCTGTACCGAGACCTCGGGACGGGTTTCGATCAGTGCCCGCAGGTTGTCATGGCGCAGGCCGGCGAGACGGGTCTCGGATACAGCCGTCGCCGTTGCAGTGCGGGGGCTGGGATCAAAAAGGGCCATTTCGCCGAAGAGTTCACCCGGGCCAAGAATGGCCAGCAGGTTTTCGCGGCCGTCGGGTGCCGATCGCCCCAGCTTGATCTTTCCGGACACGATGAAATACAGCTGGTCGCCCTGATCACCCTCGCGGAAAACAGAGGCTCCGCGGGACAGATCGACCTCGGTGAGCTCGGCAGTCAGTGCGGCGAAGACGTCGTCTCCCAGTGAGGCGAACAAAGGCGCGCGGCGCAATACCTCGATATCCATGAAATCTCCTGTAAATAGTTGTCGCTTCTATTATCTTGCCGCACAGGAGAGCCATGTGACAGCCGTAATAGCCTTGTTCGCGCTCGGATGATAAAACGGGCCGCCGGTTGTGGCCCGGGCAACACCGCCGTTCAAACGCCGGCGCGGGCCGCTAGACTCGGGATGCCAAGGGCTATCTGGCGGCCGCACGTGTACTTACATCTTATTGGAGCTCTTTGTGCTCGGACTCACCGTTCTGGACATCGTCCTGCTGCTGGCGCTGCTTTTCTACCTCCTGGCAGGCCTGCGCAACGGTCTTGCGGTCAGTCTCGGCGGCATCGTGGGATTCGTGGCGGGTGCCATAGCTGCCTTCTTCGCGATCCCGCTGGTCTCCGGCTGGGTCCCCGATGAGACGTGGCGGCTTGTTGCCGTGATCGCCACCGCAGTCGTCCTGGTCCTCGTGGGCCACGCCGCCGGGGCTGCCCTGGGTGCCGGAGTCCGCCGCTGGTTCAACTTCGCCCCGCTGCGTGCCCTGGACCGTATTCTCGGCGGTGCCCTGAACGTGGTCGTCGCCGCTGTGGTGATGTCGATGCTGGCCTTCAGCATCGCAACCCTGGGCATGCCCCTGCTGTCGCAGCAGATTGCTGCCTCGCGGGTCCTGGCGGCGATCGACTCGGCGACCCCGGATCCGGTGAAGACCTGGGCCGCCCAGATCCGCTCCTTCACGATTGATGAGGGGCTGCCGCGGATACTGGACAGCACGGCGCCGGAAGCTGTTGAAGCGCCCACCGAAGGGATCAGCTCAGAGGCCCTGACGGCGTCGTCCGCCTCCGTCCTGAAGATCACCGGAACAGCTTTCCAGTGCGGCCAGAACCAGACCGGTTCCGGCTTTGTAGTCGCTGATGACCGGGTCATCACCAACGCGCACGTCGTTGCCGGAGTCAGGGAGCCCGTGGTCCAGGTGCCGGGCGGAGGAGTCTTGCCGGGACGCGTGGTGCACTTTGACCCGGCGCGGGACCTCGCCGTGATCGCCGTCGAGAACCTGGACGCCGAACCGATCGCGCTGGGAGAACAGCTGCCGAACGGGACGACCGCGGCGTTTGCCGGATACCCCGCAGGCGGTCCCTTCCAGCTGCAGCCGGCCACCGTCCAGAACCTCGGCGACGTTTCGGTCCGCAGCATCTACGGCACCTCGCCCGAGGTCCTGGAGGTCTACACACTTGCCGCCAATGTGCAGCAGGGCAACTCCGGGGGACCCCTGCTGGACATTGACGGACGGGTGGCAGGAGTGATCTTCGCGAAGACCACCGGAGACCAGCCGATTGGCTACGCGCTCTCGCTCGCAGAGCTCGGGCCGATCGCCGACGCCGCCCCAAGCTACCGCAGCGGTGTGTCGGCGGGGGAGTGCATCAGCGAGTAGCCGCTGCTAGGACTGCACGCCCTGCGGGTCCAGCGTCGCGGCGAGGTAGTCCACTGCCATCCGGTAGCCCTGGATTCCGGCTCCGCAGATCACGACCTCGGCAACCGCCGAGACGAAGGAATGGTGGCGGAACTCTTCGCGCTTGTGGATATTGCTCAGGTGCACTTCCACCACCGGAAGGCCGACGCCGGAGAGCGCATCGCGCAGGGCCACGGAGGTGTGGCTGTATGCAGCCGGGTTGATGATGATCGCGTCGGCCAGCCCCGGCGCTCCGTGGATCGCGTCGATCAGGTCGCCCTCATGGTTGGACTGGATGCAGTCAGCAGTCCAGCCGTGGGCTTCGGCCGCGGACATGGCGGTGGCCTCGACGTCGTCGAGCGTGTGCGTGCCGTACACCGCCGGTTCGCGGGTGCCCAGCAGGTTCAGGTTCGGTCCGTTCAGGACCAGCAGATTGCGAGTCGGTGTAGTCATGGGATCAACTATGCCGCAACGGCCGTGGCCGGTTCAGTCTGTGACCTCGCCTTGATCATCCGGGCAGCACCCAGCGCACCGGCAATGGTCACCAGCGACATCAGCGCCAACACCGCGCCCGGGTGCCACCAGGCGGCTCCGGTCGCATCCGAGAAGACCTGTGTGACCGCAGGCGTGAAGCCGGCAAGGATCCCTGCGAAGCTGTAGGCGACCGACATGGCGGTGAAACCGGTGCGGGCCGGGAACAGATCCGCCATCAAACCGCCGAGCGCAGCCCAGGCCGCGGTCGGAGCGATTCCGCCGATCAGGATGGTCAGGATGTAGACCGGCTGGTTGGCGATGCTGATCAGGTAGTACAGCGGGAAGGAAATCAGCAGTGTCGCGGCTGCGCCGGCGGCGACCACCTTGGCCGAACCTATCTTGGTGGCGAGGTAGCCGAAGGCAGGAATCGTGGCGAGCTGCAGCACCGAGCCGACCAGTGCTGCGTTCAGGACCGTTGATTGGGAGAGCCCCAACTCGGAAATGCCGTACGCCTGCGTGTAGGTGGTCATCAGGAAGTAGGAACCAATACCCAGCAGGGCTGCGGCCATGGCAATGCCGACGGCGGCGGGCTGGGTGCGCAGCACGTCCAGCAGCGGAACGCGTGCCACGTCCTTGTGCTCGGCGACATCCTTGAAGACCGGAGTCTCGTCAATCGCCAGGCGCATGTACAGCGCCACCGCCATGAACGGGAAGGCCAGCAGGAACGGGATCCGCCAGACCCCGGCTTCCATGGCCTCCGGGGAAACCTGGGCCAGGAGGAGGAAGGTGGCCGTGACCATGATGGTGCCGACCGGAGAGCCAATCTGGGGGATCGCGGCGAACAGTGCCCGCTTTTTGGGTTCTGCGTGTTCGCTGGCGATGAGGACCGCTCCGCCCCATTCCCCGCCGACTGCCAGGCCCTGCAGCAGGCGCAGCAGCACCAGCAGCACCGGCGCCCAGATGCCGATGGCGTTGTAGTCGGGGAGCAGCCCGATCACGCCGGTTGCCAGTCCCATCAGCACGATGGTGTAGATGAGCGACTTCTTCCGCCCCACGCGGTCACCGATGTGCCCAAAGAGGATTGCACCGAGCGGCCGGGCCACGAACCCCATGCCGAGGGACAGGAATGCGAGCAGGGTGCCGGTCACCGGGTCCACGTCAGGGAAGAACACCCGGTTCAGGATCAGTGCCGCGGCGGTACCAAAGACGTAAAAGTCGTAGGACTCCAGTGCGGTTCCGACAAACGAAGCGCCGGCAACCTTGCGGGCCATGCGGGCGCGGTGGGCAGGGTTCACTGCTGTGGGGGAAGTAGACACAAGTGCTGATTGTGCTAGGTGTTCCTGTGTTTTGCCAACCGGCCCGCGGGGTGGCTCGTTCAGGGCCGGTTAGCGGAGCGCGGCGCCGGCCGGAAGGTGCGGCTGCAGGACCGCGCGTCCGGCCTGCAGCAGGCTGGGGCCGACGCCTGAGGGATCGGAGACATAACCGTGCACCATGGCCCCGTCCCGGAGCATGACCAGCTGGTCTGCCGCCTGCTGCGGGTCCTCGGCTCCCAATCGAGCGGTGAGGTCAGCTACGAGGCCATGGAACCAGCTCCGGTGGCGCTCCACGGCAGCGCGCACCGGGTGGTCCGCAGCAGGATATTCGGCGGCAGCGTTGATGAACGGGCACCCCCGAAAGCCCGGGCGGCATGCTTCCGTGCCCATGGCGTCCGCAAGGGCAGCCAGTGCCTGGCAGGGATCTGCCGGAAGACGGGAGGCAGCCTCGCGGATCCGGTCCGATTGGGCGTCCAGGTACGCGGCAACCAGATCGTCCTTGGTCGGGAAATGGCGGTAGAAAGTGACCTTCGTGGTCGACGCTGCAGCGATGATCTTGTCGGCGCTGACCGCCCGGATGCCCTCGGCGTAGAACAGCTCGCCGGCAGCTGCCAGGATGCGGTCCCGGACGGGTGGAGTACCTGCGGTGGGTGCCATGACGGGGCTCCTGAGGGATGGCGTTTAGTTGACTTACTAGTTAGTCTACTTGGATGGCGAGGCAAAGCCGCGCTGTTCACGAAGATGTTCCCTACCCCCCAAGGAGTTCCCATGAGTGCCCTTTACACCGCAGTTGGAACCGCCACCGGTGACGGCCGGAACGGCGAAGCCCGGACAAGCGACGGCCTGCTGGCGGTGGATCTGGCTGTTCCACAGGAAATGGGCGGAGCGGGCGGGGCAACCAACCCGGAGCAGCTCTTCGCCGTTGGCTACGCGGCCTGCTTCCACTCGGCACTCAAGATGGTGGCCCGCCAGGCGAAAGCCGAGATCAGCGACAGCGCGGTCACCGCAGAGGTCAGCATCAACCCCAGGGAAGAGGGCGGCTTCCAGCTCTCCGTGGCCCTCCACGTGGAAATGTCCGGTGTGGACCAGCCAACAGCTGACAAGCTCGCCCAGGAAGCACACCAGGTGTGCCCGTACTCCAACGCCACCCGCGGCAACATTGACGTGGAAGTGGACGCCGTCGTCGGCTAGTTCTTCAAACTCAACGAGATAACAGAAACTGCCCGTATCAGGTTCGATACGGGCAGTTTCTGTCATCTCGTTCGAGCGGAGGGCGAAACCTACTTGCGCAGGGACTCCGCAATCTGGGACATCACCGTGTTGTCGGCCAGCGTGCTGGAGTCGCCCGGCTCCCGGCCCTCGGCCACGTCCTTGAGCAGACGGCGCATGATCTTGCCGGACCGGGTCTTGGGCAGTTCGGGAACCACCAGGATGTGCCGCGGCTTGGCGATCGGGCCGATCTCCTTGCCCACGTGGTTGCGCAGCGTGGTGACGATGTCGGCGTCGTCCTTGGCGCTGCCGCGCAGGATCACGAAGGCGACGACCGCTTCACCCGTGGTCTCATCAGTGGCACCAACGACGGCGGCTTCCGCCACCGAGGGGTGGCTGACGAGTGCAGACTCGATCTCCGTAGTGGAGAGCCGGTGGCCGGATACGTTCATGACGTCGTCGACCCGGCCGAGCAGCCAAATGTCGCCGTCCTCGTCCTTCTTGGCGCCGTCGCCGGCAAAGTACATGTTGTCGAACCGGGACCAGTAGGTGTCCTTGAAGCGCTGCGGATCTCCCCAGATGCCGCGCAGCATGGCGGGCCAGGGTTCCTTCACCACCAGGAAACCGCCGGAACCGTTGGGCACCGGCTGACCCATCTCATCCACCACGTCCACGGAGATGCCGGGCACCGGCACCTGGGCGGATCCGGGTTTGGTGGCCGTGACTCCGGGCATTGGAGCAATCATGTGGGCGCCGGTTTCGGTCTGCCACCACGTGTCCACGATCGGGGCAGGGATTTCCTTCTTGCCGCCGTTGCCGCCGATCACCGTGCGGTACCACATCCAGGCTTCGGGGTTGATGGGCTCGCCCACGGTTCCCAGTACCCGGATGGAGTCCAGGTTGAACTTCCCGGGAATGTCCCGCCCCCACTTCATGCACGTGCGGATAGCCGTCGGCGCCGTGTAGAGGATGGACACCTTGTACTTCTCCACCAGTTCCCACCAGCGGCCCTGGTGGGGCGTGTCCGGGGTGCCTTCGTACATCAGCTGCGTGGCGCCGTTGACCAGCGGAGCGTAGGTGACGTAGCTGTGGCCGGTCACCCAGCCGACGTCGGCGGTGCACCAGTAGACGTCGGTCTCCGGCTTGAGGTCGAAGGTGGCGAGGTGGGTGAACGCGGTCTGGGTCAGGTAGCCGCCCGTGGTGTGCAGGATGCCCTTCGGCTTCCCCGTGGTGCCGGAGGTGTAAAGGATGAACAGCGGGTGCTCGGAATCATGCGGTACCGGGGTGTGCTCGGCGCTGGCAGTGGCGACGGCGTCGTCCCACCACACGTCGCGGCCCTCGGACCAGTCCACGGGCTCGCCGTTGCGCTTGACCACCAGGACGTGCTGGACACTGTGGCCGTCCTTCACCAGGGATTCGTCCACGGCCGGCTTCAGCTGGGTGGGCTTGCCGCGCCGGTAGGAACCGTCGGCGGTGACGACGAGCTTCGCTTCGGCGTCGTCGATGCGGCTGCGCAGGGCATCTGCGGAGAAACCGCCGAAGACCACGGAGTGGACGGCGCCAATCCGGGCGCAGGCCAGCATGGTGATGACTGCTTCGGGGATCATCGGCAGGTAGACGGCAACGCGGTCGCCCTTGGAGACCCCGAGCGATTCGAACGCGTTGGCGGCCTTCTTCACCTCTTCGGTGAGCTGCGCGTAGGTGTACGTGCGGGTATCGCCGGGCTCGCCCTCAAAGTAGATGGCGACGCGGTCTCCGCGCCCCTGCTCAACATGGCGGTCCAGCGCGTTGTAGGAAGCATTGAGCTTCCCGCCCACGAACCACTTGGCGAAGGGTGCATCGGTCCAGTCCAGAGTCTGGGAGAAGTCCTCATCCCAGGTCAGCAGGTCCCGTGCCTGGCGGGCCCAGAAGTCCGGTCCGGCGGCTGCGGCGTCCTCGTAAAGTTCAGGCTGTGCCACAGCGGCCGCGGCAAATTCCGCGCTTGGCGGAAAGCTGCGGTGCTCATGGTAGAGGTTCTCCAGTGCGTCACCCTGCTGCTTGACCGGTGGCTGTTCAGACATCTCGGACCCTTTCGGTTGGCTCTCACCCGGCCGCCTTTTCCGGGCTCTCACCCGGCCGGCGGGGTACTGTGCGGTATTTCCCCAACCCTAACCCTGCAGCCGCGGCCCTGTGGCGCCGCTCACATCCGCCTCCGTGAAACGGGGTGTTTATGCGACGAACGGTAGCTCTCGCATGCCGCTCCCGGGGCTGCCCGGGTAGTCTGTCCAACTGGCGGGAACTAGGCTGTCACTGAAAGCAAACCGCTTGTGGCGCCGCCGCGGCGGTGCCTGCACGGTCGGCGCACCCGCCTTCCGGAAGGTTGCTGTCGGAACGGAGACGAGAATGAACCAGCCCCACATCGAAAATGAGGCCCGCAAGGACGCTGATGCACCGGCGCCGAAGCAGCCCTCTGTTGACGGAGGGGCCCACGCCGTAGCCGGCCCCTTCGGAATGCGCGACATCGTGGTTGGCTCAGCTGTCCTGCTGATGCTGATTGGCAGCGTCCTTCCCTTCGCCACGGGAGGCAGGCTCAACCTCTGGTCCGCCTTCTCCCTGTTCTTCGTGGGAATCGGCATCATATTGCCGGTGGCAGTTGCTGGCCTGTTTGTCGCTCGCCGTCTGTCTCCGGGCACACGCCTGCGCGTCGGCTCGCTGTCGCTGGACCAGTTCGCCTCGGTGACTGCAGTGCTTGCCGTCATCTTCTTCTTCCTCCAGCTGGTGTACGTCTTCAGCGTCGGCGCCCTGATCTGCCTCATTGGCGCCATCGCGCTTACAGCAGCCACCACGTTTGCGCCGCACATTCCGCCCTTCGCTGCGGAATTCTCCGGCCGCAAGGAAATCCCCGCCCACCCGATGGCCCGCGAGGCCCTTCCCCTGGTGCGCGCACCCAAGCCTGTCCCTGCTCCCAAGGACGCGGGCCACCCCGCCGGCCAGCCGCAGACCGGTGCCTTCGGACAGTATCCGGACGCCCGCCATGAGGCCGATGCCGGGCAGGCAGCGGGGGCCCGACCAGACGCGGGACGTGTTTCGACTGACCGCGGCGGAGACCACCAGGGCACGCTGAACGCAGGACATCCCGGAGTCGAGCGGGATCACGGTGCGCCCGCTCGTGCAGGGCAGGGCGAGGTCCGTCCCGGCGCTGCGCGAGCTTCCGGCGCCGGAGCTGCGGGCGTTGCCGGGGGTGCCGGTTCCGCTGCCGGTGCTGGCGTTGCCGGGGGTGCCGGTTCCGCTGCCGCTGCTGCGGCAGGAGCTGCTGCGGCAGGAGCCGCGGGTGCGGGCACGCCCCGAACGGGTGCCGTGTCCGGCGAAACTGCTCCTTCGGGTTCCAGTGCGGACCGGCCCGAAAAGGCCCAGGCCCCTGCCACCCAGGATTCCGCCGCGAAGCCTGCGGAGACGCCGGCTCCGGCCGGGCAGGATTCCCTGCCCGCCACCACGGTGAACCCGGCAGTGTCCGCCGGTTCGCCGTCGTCGGGCTTTCCTGCAACTCAGTCCCAGGAATCGATTTCCGCCACACGCGAGGAAAACGAGAACGTTGTCGAGGCATTCTGGTTTGCCGTGGGTACGCCCCGCCAGATTGTTGACGAGCGCACCGGAATGCCGCTGTTCATGTTCTACCCGGGCGACTGGGAACTGGGTCTGGAAGACCGTGGCCACGAATTCCTCGTCCAGGACAAGCGCACCGGCCGCATTGGCGTCCTGCGCGACCTGAGCAACATCGAACGCGTCAGCGACGAAAACTCCGGACACTAAGACCCGGGCAAAGAGCCCCGCTGCCCCTGCGGCCGCGGGGCTCAGCCAACTGCGAAGGACGAATCACCTATGGCAACCGGCAGTGACGCCTCCCTGCTGGCGCGTAAGCGCCGCGCACGAAAGATCAACCGCCTGCTCGGGGAGCTGTACCCCTATGCGGTGGCTGAACTGGACTTCACCAATGCCTTCGAACTGCTGATCGCCACGGTGCTCTCCGCGCAGACCACGGATGTGCGCGTGAATGCGGTGACCCCGGTCCTCTTCGCCCGCTATCCCCATGCCCAGGCGCTGGCGGAGGCCGACGAAGCCGAGCTCCAGGAAATCATCCGTCCAACGGGTTTCTTCCGGGCGAAGTCCGCCGCGATCAAGAAGCTTGCCACGCAGATCGTCGATGATTACGACGGCGAGGTCCCCAACAAGCTCGAAGAGCTGGTGAAACTTGCCGGCGTGGGGCGCAAGACCGCCAACGTGGTCCTCGGCAACGCGTTCGGGGTCCCCGGCATCACCGTGGACACCCACTTCCTGCGGCTGTCCCGCCGGTTTGGCTGGACTGAATCGAAGGACCCGGTCAAGGTTGAGCAGGACGTGGCGGAGCTGTTTGAGCCCAAGGACTGGACACCGCTGTCCAACCGGGTGGTCTTCCACGGCCGCCGGGTCTGCCATGCAAAGAAGCCTGCCTGCGGTGTCTGCGCTGTCGCGCAGTTGTGCCCTTCCTACGGCGAAGGCGAGACGGACCCGGACAAGGCCCGGAACCTGCTGAAATACGAGCTGGCGCCGGGACGCGAAGAGCTGCTGTCCCGGATGATGGCTTCCGAAACCCGGGCGGAACTCCGCGCCGCGGGATTCGGGCTCGAAGCATGAGCGCCCAGGCTGACTTGGAGGCGTTCGGCGCCCTGGTATCCGACGGCGCCGGCACATTTGGCCGGGACCTGCGGTTTATGACCCGGGCCGTGGATCCTGCGGTTGCCCGGTCCGCAGCGGTGCTGATCCTGTTCGGTGTGCTGGATGAGCATCCGGCCCGCTTCCATGCAGACGCGGTGCCCGATGACCTGGACGTGCTCTTTGTGGAACGAGCGTCCACGCTGAACTCGCATCCCGGCCAGATTGCCTTTCCCGGCGGTGCCGTAGATGATTCCGACGCCGATGCAATCGCTGCCGCCCTGCGCGAAGCGAACGAGGAGACCGGGCTGGATCCCTCCGGTGTGCGGGTCCTCGCTGCGCTGCCTGAAGTGGGGCTGCCGGTCAGCAACTTCCTGGTCACGCCGGTGCTGGGCTGGTGGGACAAACCGACGCCGGTCGATGTGGTGGATGAGGCTGAATCCGCTTCGGTGTTCCGCGTCCCCGTGGCGGACCTGCTGGATCCGGCCAACCGGCGCACCACAGTGGTCGCCCGCGGGGGACAGGTGCACCGCGGGCCGGCCTTCCTGGTGAACGGCGTGGTGGTGTGGGGGTTCACGGCCCTGATCCTGGATGACCTGTTCAACCAGCTCGGCTGGACGCTGCCGTGGGACACCTCCCGGGAAATGGTGCCGGACTTCTAGGCCCTGTTCCCTGGGTTATTTCGCTTCCGCGTAGGAATCCACCACGGTTGTCACCACGGGAAACTCCAGCGGTATCTGGCCGAACAGCAGCGCCGTGGCTTCCGCAGCGGCCGCTGTGACGATCTCCGCGGCCTCGGCTGCGCGTTCCTCGGGCACGTGGAGCATCACTTCGTCATGCAGGAAAAAGACCAGCTGACCCGCTGGAGAGGTACCCGACGCCGCCCGCAGCCGGCGTCGTATCCCCGCCAGCCAGCAGGTGGCCCATTCCGCTGCCGTTCCCTGCACCACGAAGTTTCGCGTGAAACGGCCCCGGGAACGTGCCAGGGCGTCTGCGCGGCGCTGTTCCTCGGCGGAGGCGGTTTGCTGGGAACGCAGCCAGCGTTCAGAGACGGGCGGAGTGCTGCGGCCCAGCCTGGTGGAGACGGTCTTGCCTGCCTCGCCGGCGCGGGCAGCGCGTTCGACGACGTCGATGGCCCGCGGGTAGGTCCGGGTCAGGACCGGCATCAGGCGTCCCGCTTCGCCGCTGGTAGCCCCGTACATGGCGCCGAGCATCGCGATCTTGGCCAGCGACCGGTCGCCATTGAAACCCTGGTCCGCGATCCCCTGATAGAGGTCCTTCCCGCGGGCGGCGGCAGCCAGCACCCCGTCCTGTCCCAGGGCAGCCAAGACCCTGGGCTCCAACTGGGCCGCATCCGCAACCAGGAGTTTGTGGCCCGGATCGGCACGCACAGCACCGCGGACGTTCTTGGGAATCTGCAGGGCACCGCCGCCGCGGGAGGACCACCGGCCGGAGACAACGCCGCCCACCACGTATTCGGTGCGGAACCGTCCCCCGTCGACCCAGTCATCGAGCCAGGCCCAGCCGTTGGAGGAGAGCAGCCGGGAGAGCTTCTTGTAACGCAGCAGCGGTTCGATCGCCGGGTGGTCCTGCTGCTCCAGCTCCCAGGTGCGGGTGGTCCTGACCTCGATGCCGGCGCGGTGCAGTGCGCGGAGCAGTTCCTGCGGCGAATCCGGGTTGAAACCCGGGTTTCCCAGCGCCGCGCGGAGCTCCGCGGCCGCGGCTTCCAGCTTGGCCGGGCGCTGGCCCTCCGGCGGCCGGGGGCCCAGCTGTTCCTCGAGCATGGCTTCGTGCAGGTCCCTGCGCCAGGGGATGCCTGCATGTTCCATCTCCGCCGCCACGAGTCCGCCGGCGGATTCTGCCGCCAACAGCAGTGCCAGCTTGTGGCGCTCGGCGGACCCGGCGACGGCGGTGAGCTGGTCCTGGAGCTCAGCCGTGATGTCTTCGGGCGTGCGGGCGTGGTTCCGGGCGCGGGGATCCTCCCCGCCGTCGAGTCCGTCAAACAGAGAGCCCTGGTCCGGTGCGGGCGGTAGGGGGAGCAGACGGCGGGGAGCGAGGTCCGGTTCGTCGTCCGCGGCGTTGGCGCGCAGCGCGTCCACGTAGGCGGTGGGGGCGGCGTATTCGGAATGGCGCAGGATTTCACGGCACAGGCTCACATCGTGGCTTCGTTCCACGGTGATTCCGGCGGCGAGCAGCGTGCCGTAGGTCTCGCGGGTACGGTCCCATACCCAGCGGACAGGGCGGGTCTCGGCCGCGGCGACCGCCGCCGCAAGGTCAGCAGAAGGCACGAGGGCGGCGGACGCGCTGGGTACGCCGGTTGAGTCGGTTTCCTGCAGCACCCAGGCATGTGCTGCGGGTGCCGGGGCGAGGACTATGTACACGTTCCCATTCTGTCCTGTCCCGGTTCGGCTTCTGGCATCCGGCTCTCCCGGTTCTTTGTCTGATCCTGCACATCCCGGCGTCCGGGGCCCCCTTCTCCACAGATGGCGGCGGGCAGGCCGGGTGTCTTACCCGGATCGGCGAGGCTTGGGTTCATGACAGACACGACGCTCTGGATTCCACACCTGCGTGGACGGCCAGCTGACCGACCCGGACGGGAACTATCCACAGGCGGGGAGACAGCATCGTCAGGCGCCGGCACAGGAGTCGTCCTGATCCAGCCGGAGGACCAGCTGCTGCAGGATGACATAGCCCGGATCGCCGTCGCGGCGGGGGTCGAGATGCAGATCGCGGGCGATGCAGCGGAGGCGCTGTGGCTGCGCCCGCAGACCGTGCTGCTCACTCCTGATTTTCTCCGTACTGCCGGCCACCGCTCGCTCGGCGGACTTCGGGACACGGAAACCATCTGCGTGGGTCCGGACAGTGCTGGCCTGTGGTCAGACGCGGCCCGTTGCGGCATGGACCGCGTGGCGGCCCTGCCGGCAGCCGGGGCCTGGCTTGCCGAACACCTGGCGCGGAGGAACGGGCCCCGCGGCCGGGTCGTTGGGATTGCCGGAACGTTTGGAGGGGCCGGGGGATCAACACTCGCCTGCCTGCTGGCGCAGCGGGCGGCACAGACAGGCAGGGGTGTGCTGCTTGCTGACGTTGACGACTGTGGAGGAGGCCTGGAGTACCGCCTGGGAGCCGAAGGCATTCCGGGACTGCGGTGGCCGGACCTGGCCGACGTGCGGGGAACCCTGAATCCCGAACAGCTGGTCTCTGCCCTGCCTGATGTTGGGGGCTTTTCCCTGCTGACAAGACCTGCAGGTGAACCGGTGCAGGCGGGCCAGGAAGCGGAGGTCCTGCCGTCAGTGCTCGAAGCCGTCCGTTACGCCTTCGACCTCACGTTTCTCGATCTGGGAACCTGCCCGCGGCCGGGCAGCCTGGTCCTGGGCCACTGTGACGCTCTGTTGGTTGTCCTGTCCGGACGGACGCAGCTGCTCCTGGCTGCACGTTCCTGGTGGGGGTCGCTGCAGGCGAGTGCCCCGGACACCTTCGCGGTTGTCCGTGGCCCCTTCGGAGAAGGACTCGACGAGGTCCGTGTTTCCGAGGCAGCGGGCATCCGCCTCGCGGGATACCTGCCCTGCGTGCGGGCCGTCGCGGCGGCGGAAGACAGGGGCAGGTTGCTGGAACTGAGGCGGCGCAGGTTCAGGCGTGCCCTGGCACGGATCCTCGATGCTGTTGACCCGGCTCCGGGTGACGCATGACGTCCCGTCCGGGCGGAAAGGAGCACAATGGTGCGGCGGGGCCGGTGCCGGAACACTCCCGCAGACACGCCCGCCGGACCGCCGGCCTGCAGCAGGATTCCGGAACGTACAGTCCCGGCTTGGTGTCCCAGGTGCGGGCGGACCTTCTCGCCAGCGAAACCCCGGTCACGGGCACAAGGCTGGCCGCAGCTGTCCATGCCAGCGGACGCCTCCTCGGCTCTGAGGGTGGCCTGCTCGCGGTGGATCGGGTCAGGGCCGACCTGCAGGGACTGGGCCCGCTTCAGCCCCTGCTGCGCGATCCCGGGCTGACCGACATCCTGGTGAACGCGCCGGACCAGGTCTGGACGGACACCGGAGCCGGTCTGGAGCTCACGGGGATCAGGTTCGAATCCGACGCCGATGTGCGGGCTCTGGCCGGCCGGCTGCTCGCGGCCGGCGGCAGGAGGCTGGATGATTCCTGCCCGTGCGCGGATGTCCAGCTGGGCGATCACCGCGTGCACGCCGTCCTGGCCCCGGTCTCCACCGGAACCACGCTGCTCTCGATCCGGATGCGGCGCCCGAAGAGCTTTACCCTTTCCGAACTCCTTGCGGCGGGGACCTTCGATGAAGAAGGAGAGCAGCTGCTGCGTCGGATTGTCGCCCGCCGCCTGAACTTCCTGGTCAGCGGTGCCACCGGCACCGGAAAGACCACGCTGCTCTCAACGCTCCTGGGACTGTGCGCGTCCGGCGAGCGCCTGGTGCTCATCGAAGATGCAGCGGAGCTGGACCCCCGGCACCCGCACGTGGTGGGGCTGCAGTGCAGGCACACCAATGTGGAGGGAGCGGGTTCCATTGACCTGGCGGAACTGGTCCGGCAGGGACTGCGAATGCGTCCGGACCGTTTGGTGGTCGGTGAGTGCCGCGGAGCGGAGATACGGGAACTGCTGGCCGCCATGAACACCGGGCATGACGGCGCCGGGGGCACCATCCACGCCAACTCTGCATCAACAGTGCCGGCCCGGCTGGCTGCCCTGGGCGCACTGGCCGGGATGAGCAGCGATGCGCTCGCCCTGCAAGCTGCGGGAGCGCTGGACGCCGTCGTCCATATGGAGCGCACGCCGGCCGGCCGGCGCATCGGGGAGATCGGGATCTTTTCCATTGCGGCACACGGAGAGCTGAGAGTCATGCCTGCTTGGAAGCCGGGTGGCCAGCCGCGCCAGCCGGGATGGGATGAGTTGCAGCAGAGGCTGGCCGGCGGGAATGGCCCGGGATGAGGCTCCGCGAAGAGGTGTCCAGCCGCGGTTCCTGTCCCGATACCTGCCCCTGGATGTGTGCGGTTCAGCGGGTGCCCGGGGGATGAGGGGATGACGGGATGGACGGTGGGTGCCCTGCTCGCGCTCGCGGGGATTCTGCTGGCGTGGGACGTCTCCAGGCTGCCGGGGAAGCACCGGACTGCGGGTGCCCCGGCACAGAGCCACAGTACGGAGCAGAGAGCTGGAATGGAGGAAGGACGCCATCATTCATTCCGCTTGCGTGCGAAGACCGGTCGAGCCGGATCCTACCGGGACGACGAGCTGCACCGGTTTCCGCTTCTGCTGCAGCAGCTCGCGGGTCTGTTGTCTGCAGGCAGGACTCCGAGGGAACTGTGGGCGGACGCTGCACGCCTGAGCAGGCAGGATGAGGTCATCGGCGGGGGACGGGGACAATCCGCCGCGATTCTCGAAGCCGCTGCCCGTGCGGCCGCCCTGGGCATGAGCCCGGTTCCTGTTTTCCAGCGGGCGGCGGAGGCGGCGGGAGGGGAGGATCCTTTCGTGGCAATCGTCTGGCAGGACCTGGCGGCCTGTGTCGATGCCTCGGAACGCAGCGGCGCTCCGCTGGCCGGCATACTGGCCCGGTACGGCCGGGAACTGGAGGCGGTCCTGGACTCCGCCGCCGCGCGTGCCACAGCGATGTCCGGTCCGAAAGCGACGATGAAGCTCCTGACCTGGCTTCCTGCCGCCGGACTCCTGATGGGGTACCTTCTCGGGGGTAACCCCCTGGCCGTCCTGGCGGGCGGACCCTTGGGGTGGGCCACAGCGCTAACCGGTACGGGGCTGGCGCTGGGCGCACGGACCTGGTCGAAGGCACTGGCGCGCCGTGCGGCGGGAAGCGCAGGCGGACGCTGATGTTCCCGTGGACCCCGTCATGACCGGCATCATTGTGGGCCTGCTGCTGGGCGTTGCCGTTGCCGTCTTTTTCAGGCTGGCAAGGCACAACGGTCCCGGCACGGCGCGGGATGGGGCCGGCGGCGGCCCAGGACCGGGACTGCAAGTCCACCGGCCCGAGCGCACTTATCGCAGCGCCCTCAGCAGCGACCCGGCTTTGATCCTTGATCTTGCGGGAGCCATGCTCACCGCCGGACGTCCGCTGCCTTCAGCCCTGCGGATTGTCGCCGGGACCGCGGATCCGCACACGGCACGGATGCTGCACCGTCTGGTGACGGCAGTGGAACTCGGCGCGCCGTGGGCGGCAGCATGGGAGCTGGCCCTCGACGGCGAAGTGCCGGACGAAGCGAGGAGCAACGCAGGAGCGCTCAGGAGTTCCCTGGGGTTTGCTGCGACGAGTGGCGCGCCTTCCGCCGCCGTCCTGTATGCCCAGGCAGCCCAGATCCGCCGCCGGCGTTCCCGGGAGGCTGAACGCCGGGCCGCAGCGCTGGGAGTTCAGCTGGTCCTTCCGCTGGGCTTGTGCGCCCTCCCGGCGTTTATCTGCCTGGCGGTAGTGCCGCTGGTGCTTACTTTGCTGCCCGCATTCTGAGCCTTCTTCCTCCACAGCAGGGGCACCGGGGCTCGGTTTGTACTTTTCCGGGGTTTCAGTCTCAGGTGCAGAACGTATAGTCGCCGATTTGGGCGCAGCCGCCACCGGGGCCGCTACCTGCAGGAGGCGGCGTCCAGCCACCGCCACCGCCACCGGGCGCAGGTACTACCGGAGCCGGTGCAGGCGCCGGAGCGGGCGCAGGTGCCGGTGCAGGGACGTACGGAGCCGGAGCAGGGACGTAGGTGGTGGTGGTGTGGCCCGGCCCCTGCGGAGCGTCAAGGCGGTAGTCTCCCGAGTACTGCGGGGGAGCAGCAGCCGCAGCGTCCGCAGCAGCGGCCTCGGCAGCGGCGGCTTCCTCCGCTGCCTTGGCTTCTTCGGCAGCCTTCGCCTCCTCTGCTTCCTTGGCCATTGCTTCGGCGGCCTTCCTGGCGGCAGCCTCTTCAGCGGCACGCTTTGCTTCAGCCTGGAATGCCGTGACATCGCTGCTGAGCTTCTTGGTGGCATCGGTGAGAGCAGCTGTCTGGGAGGTGACATCCTCAGCCGCAGCCTGCATGGCCTCTGCCTCGGAACGGCTGGTGCACTCGATGCCCAGCTCGGACTTCTTCAGACTGTCCGTACGGCCGTCCAGACCCTTCAGGAGCTTTGCGGCACCCTTGTGGTCTGCGTAGCCCTTGGTCTCGTCTGCTGCGGAGCGAGCCTTCTTAGCCGCTTCCTGGGACTTGCCGGCGGCGGTGGAAGCCTTCTCTGCAGCCACTGTCGCCGCGGTGCAGAGTTCTGCGGTCTTGCCGTTGCTGACGTTGACACCGACGATGGTGCCTGCGGTCAGCACGAGCACTGCGGCTGCGCCCAGGCCGGTGATGAGCAGCTTCTTCTTCCTGCTCGGAGTGGTGGTTGGTTCTTCGCTCATGGCGGTGATTTCCTTACGTGTTGGCGGGCTCGGTTATCACCGCGGCGCCGAATGATGGTTGGTTTGCCTGCCGGTCTCTATCGGTTCCGGACTGGCTTGTGAAAGGGCCCGGGTCGGTTTGAGACATGACTGTTCCGTGGGCCGGGCGCAGGGTTGGTTCAAATTACATGGCCAGCCAGAAGTCGAGTATCGACAGCACTGTGTGCCTTCCCGGCGATTACCTGTCTGGCGGTGGTGCCTCTGGTGCTTACATTGCTGCCCGCGTTCCGAGCCTTCTTCCTCCACAAGCACAGGGGTGGCGAGGCTTGTCCAGAACGGGGACCAGGGCGAACCGCAGGGCGTGACACAGGCGAAGAATCAATCAGGCAGACACAAGCCCAGCAGGAACCTACAAGGAGTGAAAATGTCCTCAATGCATGCAGCTGTAAAATTTGCGCCACAAAGCACGGCACCCGTGCTCCGCCGGGCGGCGCTCCCCGAAGCGGCGCCCGGGCATGATGCCCAGGTTGCGAACCCCTTTCCCCTCCGCGAACCGGAGCCGGATCACGGCCGGCCACCGGCCACGGTGACGGACATACGTACCAAGCGCAGGCAGTTGCCGGCCGTTCATGAGCCGGAGGCTGGCATGGCCACTGCGGAATATGCCATTGCCACCCTCGCTGCAGTGGCATTCGCAGCGCTCCTTGCCGCCGTTCTGGGCAGCGGCGATGTCCGTGAGCTGCTGATGTCGCTGATCCGGGCGGCACTGAGTTTCGGATGAACCGGCAGCGGGGGCACCTCCGGCAGCCGGGGCGCCTTCAGCGGCTGGGAAGAGCGGACGCCGGCAGCAGTGCCGCAGCCCGGTCGCCGGAACTCGGAGCGGTGACGGCGGAACTGGCCGTTGCACTGCCAGCGGCAGTTGTGGTGCTGGCAGGGCTGCTTACCGGAGCGGCAGCCGGAATCACCCAGCTTCGGTTGGAGGAAGCGGCACGGGCAGCAGCCAGGCAGGTCATGCGCGGCGAGGCCGATGCTGCCTCCGGGACCGTCGCCCGGCTGGCCGGATCCGACGCAGTTCTCAGTCTGGCTCCTGAGGGGGAGTGGGTAATGGTCCGGGTGGAATCAGGTGTGAAGGCACCACTGCTGGAGCACCTTCCCTTCACCCTCTCCGCGCAGGCCGCCGCCCTGCCGGAGGAGGCTCCATGACGCTGACGCGCAGGAACCGAAGAAGCAGCAATCCTGTGCGCGGCCCTGGACCATGCCACGGTCAGGGCACGCACCCAGTGGGAGAGGAAGGAGCAGGAACAGTTCTGGTGCTGGCCATCGTGCTCGGACTGATCGCAGTCATCGTGGGGGTGCTGCTGCTCGTCCAGGCAACAGTGGGAGCTGCCCGCGCCGGAACGGCAGCGGACCTGGCAGCATTGGCCGGAGCTGACACGCTTCGGGGACTGCGGACAGGGGATCCCTGCACCGTCGCCGGGGAAGTGGCCGGACGGAATGCCTCTGAACTGGCGTCGTGCACCACGGACCTGGGGGACCAGACGGTCACTGTCCACGTGCAGTCGCGTGGCGGAACATTCCTGCCGTGGCCGCCGTCTGCCCGGGCACGGGCAGGTCCGCCGGCCGGCTAACGGAGCTCAGCAGCCGAGCCGGCGGATACCCGGTTTCCAACCGGATCGCCCGAGTTGTCCGAGCCGCCCGAGCCATCAGAGTCGCCCGAGCCGTCCGGCGCGTTGTCCAGCAGCACGTCGATCAGGGTGACGGCGCCCTTCTTATCCAGCGGGTTGTTCTTGTTGCCGCACTTGGGCGACTGCACACACGACGGGCAGCCGCCGTCGCACTCGCAGGACCGGATGGCATCCCGTGTCGCCGTCAGCCAGACGGTCGCCGCTTCATAGGCGCGCTCGGCGAAGCCCGCCCCACCGGGATGGCCGTCATATACGAAGATGGTCGGCTTGCCGGTGTCGGCATGCAGGGCTGTGGAAACGCCGCCGATGTCCCAGCGGTCCGACGTGGCGACCAGGGGCAGCATGCCGATGGAAGCGTGCTCAGCGGCGTGCAGCGACCCGGGGAAATCCGCGGCAGCCAGCCCGGCGCCCAGGAGCAGCTTCTCGTCGATGATGAACCAGACGGCCTTGGTGAACAGCTCCTTGGCCTCAAGCTCAAGCGGCTCTTCGCCCAGGATTTCGTTCGAGACCAGGGCCTTGCGCTGGAAGGAGACCACCTGGGTGGTGACCTTCACCGTGCCGAAGCAGACCGTCACTTCTCCCCATTGGGACGTGCGCTCGGTCTCCATGACATCGATCTGGGTGATGTCCCGGGCCTGGGTATAGAACTCCGGGTTGGTCCGGGTCACCATGGCGCAGTGGTCGGCCTCATTGAGCTCATCCACCAGGAACGTCTGGCCCTGATGCACGTACACCGCTCCGGTGTGCGCCTGGTACTGGCTTTGCGCGCCGTCCATGGTGCCCAGCAGGGTGCCGGTTTCCGACTCGACAATGTTGATGGGTCCGGCACCGGCAGCGCGCAGGTTCACCATCGAGGCAGCGCTCTCTGCATGGGTCCAGAACCAGCCCGCCGGACGGCGCCGGAGGTACCCCTGCGCCACCAGGGAGTCCAGCAGCCCTGCTGCGGTCGGTCCGAAGAGGCTGCGCTCGTCCGGAGTCAGCGGAAGCTCCGCAGCCGCCGCACACAGGTGCGGCCCCAGGACATACGGGTTGGAAGGATCGAACACCGTGGCTTCCACGGAGATGTCGAAGATGGCCTCCGGGTGATGGACCAGGTAGGTGTCCAGCGGGTCGTCGCTGGCAATGAAGGCCGCCAGGGCATCCTGCCCCGACCGTCCGGCCCGGCCGATCTGCTGGAAGAGGGACGCACGGGTTCCCGGCCAGCCGGCCACCAGGACGGCGTCGAGGCCGGAAATGTCGATCCCCAGTTCCAGCGCCGAGGTGCTGGCAATGCCCAGCAGTGCTCCGCTGCGCAGCTGGTTCTCCAGCTCGCGCCGTTCTTCCGGGAGGTACCCGGACCGGTAGGCCGCCACCCTCCCGGGCAGCGACGGATGGACCTCGTCCAGCAGCCGGCGGCTGATCGTGGCGATGGCCTCAGCGCCGCGGCGGGATTTTATGAAGGCGATGGTGCGCACCTGGGCCGAAACCAGGTTCGCCAGCAGGTCGGAGGTTTCGGCGATCACCGTCCGGCGCTCGCGGGCTCCGTTTTCGCCTTTCAGTTCGGTCAGCTGCGGTTCCCAGAGCGCCACGGTAGTCGCTCCGTGCGGGGAATAGTCACGGGTCACGGCGTGGACGTCCCCGCCGATCAGCCGCCCAAAGGACTGCGCAGGGTCCGCCGAGGTGGCGGAGGCGCCAATGAACACCGGATCGGCACCGTAATAGGCGCAGATCCGGCGCAGCCGCCGCATCAGGTTCGCCACATTCGACCCGAATACACCCCGGTAGCTGTGGGCCTCATCGATGATGACGTACTTCAGGCGCCGGAAGAAGCGTGCCCACCAGGTGTGGTTGGGCAGCACGCCGAAGTGCAGCATGTCCGGGTTGGCCAGCACCATGTTCGCGTGGTCCCGGATCCAGCGCCTGGCACCCGGGTCCGTGTCGCCGTCGTACGTTTCCGCCCTGAGCGTGGGGAGGCGCAGCGCGTTCAGGGCGGCAAGCTGGTCCGCGGCGAGCGCCTTCGTGGGTGAGAGGTAGAGGGCCACAGAGCCGGTGGGCTCCAGGCTGACCCGGTCATCCAGTGCAGTGCGGTGAATCTCGTCCAGCACTGGCAGCTGGTACGCCAGCGACTTTCCCGAGGCCGTGCCGGTGGAGATGATCGTGTGCCTGCCGGAGTGGGCAGACTCGGCCGCCTCCGCCTGGTGCCGCCAGGGAAGGTGGACGCCCAGCCGTTCGTAGGCCGAGAGCACATCGGGGTGGGCCCAGTGGGGCCACGGCACCGTCTGCGCCTGCCGGGCCGGGATCTCATGGACGTGGACCAGCTGCTCCGGTTCGGCGCCGCCGCCCAGCAGCGGGATCAGGGAATCGTGTAAGGCCACGCGGCCATTCTCCCACCGGTGTGCCCGGGACCGGGACCCGGACGCCCCGGGGTCCGCGGCAGGCGAAATCAGCTACAGCCGGGGTTCGAACATCATCACGCTGGCCAGCGATTCCCAGCCCAGGTAGCGGTACAGTTCCAGCCCGGTTTCCGGTGAGATGAGCAGCCCGGTCTCGGCGTCGTGTTCCAGGGCGACGGCGGTCAGGGCCCGCATCACGTAGCTGCCCAGTCCGCGGCGGCGGAAGTCCGGTTCCGTGGCGATCTGGTCGTAGACCGCGTACCCGTCCACCACCGCAACGTGGCCGAGGGCGGCAGGTTCGCCGTCCAGGGTGACGAGCACCCTCCCTCCGGTGCCGCTGCGGAACGTCTCGGCCTCGAATCCGTCCGGGGGAAGCGGATCCTCGATGTCCTGCCCGTCCATGTCCAGCACCATGAACACTTCGTCGGTGGACCTGACCGACAGCCCGTAGACGTTGGCCGCGCCGTTGAATTCGCCGATCCGCGAGGTGACGATGGTGAACAGCCGCCCCGCGCCCTGCCGCGCCGACGAAGCCAGCGCCGCGAATTCGTCATGCGAAGGCTCCAGCGCGAAATACTCCCAGTTATTGGTTTTGTCGTGGAGGAATGCCGCAGGAAACCGGCCCTCGCGGCGCGTCTGGTAACCGCGGGCAAGGGCCCACCCGGTAAACCACGTGTCCAGGAGATCGTCGGTTAGCGCGTTCATGAATGAACACTAGCCCGCAGCTCCAGCCTGCGGCAGGGCTGAACCCAAAACCCGGATTTCCCCCGCCGGTCTACCCTTAAGACGTGGCTGTTAACCGAATTGCTCTCTACTACGCTTTCACCCCTCTTTCCGACCCGGAGGCCATCCGCCTCTGGCAGCGGGCCCTCTGCGAAAAGCTGGGCCTCCGTGGGCGGATCCTGGTTTCCACGGACGGCATCAACGGAACCGTTGGCGGCGAACTGGGTGCCGTCAAGGCCTACGTGAAGGCAACCAGGGAATACCCCGCCTTCAAGAAAATGGACATCAAGTACTCCGAGGGCTCGGCGGACGACTTCCCGCGGCTGAGCGTGAAGGTCCGTCCCGAGATCGTGAGCTTCGGTGCTCCCGGTGAGCTCAAGGTCGACGAAAACGGTGTTGTGGGCGGCGGCACGCACCTGCGGCCCGAAGAGCTGCACACCTTGGTGGAGGAAAAGAAGGCCCAGGGCGAGGAAGTCGTCTTCTTCGACGGGCGCAACGCCTTCGAAGCCCAGATCGGCAAGTTCAAGGGCGCCGTGGTTCCGGATGTCACCACCACCCACGACTTCATCAAGGAACTGGAATCGGGCAAGTACGACGACCTCAAGGACAAGCCCGTGGTCACCTACTGCACCGGCGGCGTACGCTGCGAAGTGCTTTCCGCGCTGATGGTTAACCGCGGATTCCAGGAGGTCTACCAGATGAAGGGCGGGATCGTCCGCTACGGCGAGACCTTCGGGGACAAGGGGCTGTGGGAGGGCTCGCTGTATGTCTTCGACAAGCGGATGCACATGGAGTTCACTGACGACGCCGCCACGATCGGACAATGCGTCCGCTGCCAGGCTCCGACCAGCAAGTTCGAGAACTGCTCCAACCCGTCCTGCCGCAAGCTCACGCTGTACTGCGCCGAGTGCGCTGCGGATCCCTCCACCCTCCGCTGCCCTGACGGCTGCGCGGACCAGGACGGCGCACACTAGCACTGCCCCACCCGCTGAGGCACCCCGCCAAAGCCCCGCCTGACGGTTATCCGCCGCCCGGTGCCTTCCCGTCCCCAAATGCTCCTGCGGCTGGTACGCTCCCGCGCACGGCCGACCGGCCGGACACGGTTCGTCCCTGCCCCTGACGGGCAGGGCCGCGGAAAGGCACTGGGGATGGAAAGCACAGAAACGAGCGGCACCTCAGCCGCACAGGGCATGCCGGCCGGCATGCCAGAGGTATCCGGTACACCGGCAGCGGAGCCGGCCGAACATCAGGCAGGCAAAGACGCCGGCGCCGGATGGGACCGGATCACGGATGTCCTGGTCGTGGGAAGCGGCGGTGCGGCACTGACCGCGGCCATAACCGCTGCGGACTCCGGACAGGATGTCCTGGTTGTGGAAAGTACCGATGTGTGGGGCGGGACTACGGCGATTTCGGGCGGCGGACTGTGGATGCCCAACAATCCGCTCATGCGCGCCGACGGCGTCAGCGACAGCGAGAAGAAGGCACTGACCTACATGGAAGAGGTCATCGGGGACGTAGGTCCGGCTTCCTCCCCGGAACGCAAGGTGGCCTTCCTGCGAACGGTTCCGGAACTGGTGGATTTCCTGGCCGGGCTCGGAGTGCAGTGGATGAGGTCGAAGGACTACCCGGATTACTATCCGGACCGTCCCGGCGGAATGATTGGCCGCTCCCTCGAAGTAAAGCCGTTCGACACCCGGCTGCTTGGCCCGTGGTTCAACAAGGCGAGGGCAAAATCCCAGGGCATGCCGGTGCCGCTGACGACAGACGATGTCTGGGAAATTTCCCGCGCCTGGTCCACGCCCGGCGGCTTTGTCCGCGGCGCCCGCTTTGTCTTCCGCACCCTAGGTGGACTGCTGGCCGGCAAGCGGCTGTTCGGTACCGGCGGAGCGTTGACATCGTCCCTGATGTACATAGTCCGCAACCAGCAGACCCCGGTCTGGCTCTCCTCCCCGTTGACGGACCTGATCCAGGATGAGGACGGGGCAGTGATCGGCGCGGTCGTCACGCGCGGCGGGAAACCGGTGCGGATCCGCGTGCGTTCCGGGGTGATTCTCGGTGCGGGCGGCTTCGCGCGGAACGCGGAGTGGCGGGAGAAATACCACGGGCTGGAACGGGAGTACTCTTCAGCGCCCGACGGCGATCAGGGCACGGTGATCGAATTGGTCAGCCAGCTCGGCGGAGGCCTGGCGCTGATGGATGACGCCTGGTGGGGGCCGTCGACAGTCGGTCCGACCGGCAGGGTCACCTTCACACTGGCCGAGAGGTCCATGCCGTTCTCCCTGGTGGTGGACGGGGAAGGCAACCGATACCTCAACGAGTCCGAGTCCTACGTGGACTTCGGCCACCACATGCTCGAACACCAAGCCGTGGCCCCTTCAGTGCCCAGTTGGCTGGTCACTGACGTCCGGCACGCCCAGCGCTACCTCAACTCCTCACTGGTGACGGGACGGAAGAAGTGGCGCCGCGCCGGGCTGCTGCTCCGGGCAGACACCCTGGCGGGCCTGGCCGAGCAAATGGGCCTGCCGGCCGGAGCCCTTGAAGCCACGGTGGAACGGTTCAACGACTTCGCGCGCCGCGGCGTGGATGAGGACTTTAACCGGGGTGCCACCGCGTATGACAACTACTACGGCGATCCGCGGGTCAAGCCGAACCCGAACCTCGGTCCGCTGGAAAAGGGTCCCTTCTACGCCATCCGGCTTTACCCCGGAGACCTGGGCACCAAGGGCGGCCTGGTGACCGATGAAGAGGCGAGGGTGCTCCGGGAAGACGGAAGCCTGATTCCCGGGCTCTATGCCGCTGGCAACACCACGGCATCGGTGATGGGCCGCACGTACCCCGGCGCCGGGTCCACGATCGCTCCGGCGATGGTCTTCGGCTACCGTGCTGCACGCCATGCTGCTGCCCGGTCCGAGTCCCTCCCTTCCGCCGTTGCGGAGTCCATGGCCTAGGCAAGGCAGAACAGTCAGGAGTTACACACGGATAGGCGCGTTCGGGGGGACGCCCCTATCCGTGTGCAGTCTTCGTTCCCGGCACGGCACCGAAGGCCGCCGGTGCCGTGACCTCCTTCAGTGCTGACACCGCTTCCTCGAACATGCTGCCCGGGTCAGGGCGGGAGCCCGTACTTCCTTCCCTGGCGAAGCGCTCCCAGGCCACACGCCAGGTGCAGGCGATCAATTCCGCGACGAGGAGTCCGTGCATCGGTTCGAGCACGCTCCGCTCCGTGAGGGACCTGCTGAGTTCTTTCACCAGACGGAGCTCCTGGCGGCGGACGATGTCCAGCAGTTTGGGGTCGCGCTCCAGCAGGCGGGAGATGCGGATGAACTCATGCTGCGTGACCTCGCGGTCCAGGTGACCGCGGCACACCTCGATGAGCCGGCCCATGATTTCGGCGGGGGACAGGGAAGCGTCGAGCTGGTGGGAAACGAGTGCCGTGATGAGTTCCGGCTGGCCGGGCACAGCCGCAGCTTCCTTCGACTCGAAATACCGGAAAAAGGTCCTGTCCGAGATTCCGGCTCGCTCAGCTATCCGGGCCACGGTCACAGCGTCCAAACCCTCGCTTTCAATGAGGTCCAGGGCAGCTTTCTGGATCTCCCGCCGGGTTGCTTCCTTGCGGTCTTCCCTGACTCCCATGCCGCGCCTCCTCGGCTGATTCCCCGTTGTTTTCTGTCACAGTCTGCCACTTTCGGGCCAGACATCGTGACAGTGTGTGACACAATTTCCCAGTTCCAGTCTACGAGGAAGAGGAAGTTCTTGAGTCACGAAACCACCGAAGCGGGAGTCGCACAGCAGGCTCCTGCGGCACTGCCGGTCCTGCCCGTCCGGCAGCTCACGGGAATCATCGGAGCACTGGCGCTCGCTGCCTTCCTGATGATCCTGAATGAAACGGTCCTGACCGTTGCCCTGCCGAGCGTCATGGCGGACATGGGCGTCTCCGAAACGTCGGGGCAATGGCTCACCACGGGGTTCCTCCTGACCATGTCGGTCGTGATTCCCACCACCGGCTTCCTGCTCCAGCGGTTCACGACCCGGAGCCTGTTCATCTTCGCCCTGGGCAGTTTCCTGGCGGGAACGCTGCTGGCTGTCTTCGCACCCAGCTTTGCTGTGCTGCTCATCGCCCGGATTGTCCAGGCTGTCGGCACAGCGATCGTCCTGCCGCTGCTGATGACAACCACCCTCACCCATGTCCCGCGCCATAAGCGCGGCGCTGTCATGGGCCTGAACTCCATCGTCATTTCCGTGGGCCCGGCCATTGGGCCGACGGTCTCCGGCGCGATTGTGAACGCATTCAGCTGGCGCTATATCTTCGCGTTGATGCTTCCCCTGGCACTCATCATCCTGGTCCTGGGAATCATCTTCATCAAGATTCCCTCCACCACGCGCAAGCTTCCGGTTGATGTCTTCTCAGTTCTTCTTTCCGCTGTCGCCTTCGGCTTCCTGGTGTATGCCATTTCGAGTGTTGAGCACGCCGCGGACAACCTGCTCCTGACCGCGGGCAGCCTGGTGGTCGGCACGGCGGGACTCGTGCTGTTCGTTACCCGCCAGGTCCGCCTGGCCCGAACGGGCCGTGAACTGCTGAATCTTTCCCCCTTCAGGAACCGCAACTTCAGCATCAGCATCAGCATGATCATGATCGCCATGGGAACCCTTTTGGGTACTGTCATGATCGTCCCGATCATTCTGCAGACCGGGAACGGCGTGAGCACGCTGGCAATTGGGCTGATGCTTCTGCCCGGCGGGCTGGTCCAGGCAATAGCCGCTCCCATCGCCGGACGCGTCTTCGACCGGTTCGGGCCCCGTCCTGTCCTGGTCCCCGGTGCAGCCCTGCTGGCCCTGGGCCAGTGGTTGTATGTCACTGTCACGCCCGACACCGAACTGTGGGTGTTCATGGTGAACCACATCGTCTTCAGCATTGGCCTTGCCATGCTCATGACCGGACTGCTCTCTTCCGCACTGGCCACGGTGGATCCGCGTCTTTATGGGCACGGCTCTGCCATTTTCAACACCGGACAGCAGCTGGGCGGCGCCATTGGAACCACGATTTTTGTGACCGCCTTGTCCATGCTGTCTGCCGGAAGGCTCGAGGCCGGTTCAGATATCGCCGGCTCGCTCTTTGCCGGGGCGCACACCGCGTTCCTGATCGGAGCGATCGTGGCGAGCATCGGCGTCGTGCTGGCGCCTTTCGTCAGGATCCCGCGCCGCTCCTAGTCCGGCACGGGCCTCCCGCGGAGACCTAGACTGGAGCAGTGACTGATTTTTCCCGGATCCCGGGCGCACCGCAGAGTTCCAATCTCCAGCTGCTGGGCGGCCTCGCCGCCGACCTTGCCGATGCCGGCTACACGGTCGACGGCGTCGCCGCCTTCCTGGGCGGGGAGGCCAGTGCGGCGCTGGGCAGGGACCAGGTGGTGCCGGCCATGCTTGCCTGCCAGACAGCGTTCAACGCCGTGGCACCCGAACCGGTTGCGGCAGCCGTGGCGCTGTGGCTGGTGGGGGAGTCCCTGCCCGCGGCGCTGCTGGACGAGGCTTTCCCCCGGACCGGCTCGGCAGGCCTCCAGGGCCTCGGCCTCATCGAGGACGACCCGGAGCGCCCGGACCGCGTTCGCGCCGCGGTGGATCTGCGCCCCTATTCCTTTGACTCGCCGCCTGTGTCCAGCGACGGCGACGACTCCAGCAACGCGGGCGACGGCGACGGGAGACGGGAGGCGCGTCCCGCGACCCTGCTGTGGGTCGCCAGCGACCTCGGCTCCCACCAGCGCCCCGGCGTGCTGCCTCATGACCATGTCCTGGGCATCGGACAGGCTTCCCTCTCCCTGGCCCAGCTGGCCGTCCGCCGCCCGGTGGACAGGGCCCTGGACCTTGGCACCGGCTGCGGCATCCAGGTCTTCCATCTGCTCAGCCACGCGGAGCACGTCACCGCGACGGACATTTCCGAACGCGCTCTGGCGTTCACCCGGTTCAACCTCCTGCTGAACGCCGAGGCACTGGGCATCGACCCCGCCCGTCCGGAAGGCAGGGTCGACCTGCGGCTGGGCAGCATGCTCGAACCGGTGGCCGGGGAACAGTTCGGCCTGGTGGTCACGAATCCGCCGTTCGTCATTACCCCGCGCTCCGCGGAGGAAACCCCGGAGGAACGTTTCACCTACCGCGACGGCGGTCTTCCCGGCGACGCCATTGTGTCCGGGCTGTTCCGCAATCTCGAGAGTGTCCTGGCACCCGGCGGAACCGCGCAGCTGCTCGGCAACTGGGAGATCCAGGGCCGGGCCGAAGAGGACGGCAAGGACGGCTGGAGCGCCAGGCTTCGGTCCTGGCTGCCGGAGTCCATGGATGCCTGGGTGATCCAGCGCGAAGTGCTCAGCCCGGCCGAATACGCCGAGATGTGGCTGCGCGATGCGGCAGAGAACCGGGACCGCGAAGATTACGCCGCGTCTTACGCCGCCTACCTGGCCGATTTTGCGTCCCGCGGAACCACCGGAATCGGCTTCGGGTCGGTCTGGATGCGCCGCCGCACGGACCCTGGGGCCACCACGCTGCGCCGGTTCGAGGAAATCACCCATCCGCTGGGAGCGCCGATCGGACCGCACCTGGCTGCCGCCGTCGACCGTTTTGATTGGGCAGGCGCCCGCCCTGACCTCTCCGGCGAATACCTTGTCGTGGCAGAGGACGTCACCGAGGAACGCCACCAGCGTCCCGGCGCGGAGCACCCGGGCGTGATCCTGCTGCGCCAGGGTGCGGGACTGCGCCGCACCAACCTGATGAGCACGGAGCTCACCGGCTTCGTCTCGGCATGCGACGGCGATTTGCCCGCAGGCGCGATCATCTCTGCGCTGGGTGCCCTGCTGGGCAGGGACGATCCGGAGTTCGCCGCCGGGCTCACAGAAGAGGTGCGCAACCTGGTCCTGGACGGCTTCCTGCTGCCCGCGGATCAGTAGCCCAGAGCACAGCTAAAATGGTCCGGGTCTGCCCGGCTCTGCGGTTATGGTTACCCTTGTGCTTGGGGATTCCCCATACTGTCTAAGGATGAGCGAGCCTGCGGAGCACTGCCGGCGCGCGTCCTCATCCGTTTTGATCCACCCCCGTACGTAGGAGAACAGTGCCAGTTAAGGCAACGGACAAGTCGACCGGCAAGAAGAAGCTGGTAATTGTCGAGTCACCGGCCAAGGGCAAGACCATTGCCGGATACCTCGGTGAAGGCTTTGAGGTGACCGCCTCGATGGGTCATATCCGGGACCTTCCCCAGCCGTCTGACCTCCCGGCTGAGTTGAAGAAGTCCTCGCTGGGCAAGTTCGCCGTCGACCTCGAAAAGGACTTCGAGCCCTACTACGTGGTCTCCGCGGATAAAAAGAAGAAGGTCGCCGAGCTCAAGGCTGCCCTGAAGGACGCCGATGAGCTCTATCTCGCAACTGACGGTGACCGCGAAGGCGAGGCCATTGCCTGGCACCTGCTCCAGGTGCTCAAGCCAAAGGTTCCGGTGCACCGCCTGACCTTCCCCGAAATCACCAAGGAAGCCATCCAGCGCGCCCTGCTGGAGATGCGCGACGTCGACATCTCCATGGTCGATGCACAGGAAACCCGCCGCATCCTCGACCGCCTCTACGGGTACGAGATTTCTCCCGTGCTCTGGCGCAAGGTTGCCCGCGGACTCTCCGCCGGCCGTGTGCAGTCCGTCGCCACGCGGCTGGTGGTCGAGCGTGAACGCGAGCGCATGGCCTTCCGCTCCGCCTCCTACTGGGACCTGCTGGGCACTTTCGCTACGGCGTCCTCGGAAAGCTTCAAGGCACGCCTGACCTCGGTTGACGGTGCACGGATCGCGACCGGCAAGGACTTCACCGACCGCGGCGAACTCAAGTCCAAGAACGTCACGCACCTGGATGAAGCGGCCGCCGTTTCCCTGGCAGCCGGCCTCCAGAACGCGTCGTTCACCGTCCGGTCGCTGGAAACCAAGCCGTACACCCGCCGCCCGGCGGCGCCGTTCACCACCTCCACGCTGCAGCAGGAAGCCAGCCGCAAGCTGCGTTTCTCCTCCCGCGTGACCATGCAGGTGGCACAGCGGCTGTATGAAAACGGCTACATCACCTATATGCGTACCGATTCGCCGGCCCTTTCGGACCAGGCGATCAATGCTGCCCGCCGCCAGGCCTCAGAACTCTACGGGCCCGAGTACGTGCCGGAAGCCCGCCGCGTGTACAAGGGCAAGTCCAAGAACGCGCAGGAAGCCCACGAGGCCATCCGCCCCGCCGGAGACTCATTCCGCACCCCGGCGCAGGTGGCATCCTCGCTGCGCGGCGACGAATTCAAGCTGTACGAGCTGATCTGGAAGCGCACAGTGGCCTCCCAGATGGCTGATGCCAAGGGCTCGACTGCGTCAGTCAAGCTGGGCGCGGTGTCCGCGGACGGGCGCGACGCCGAGTTCTCGGCCAGCGGTACGGTCATCACCTTCCGTGGTTTCATGGCTGCCTACGAAGAAGGCCATGATGCTTCGCGCAACGAGGAGGACGGCAGCGACGATTCGCGCCTGCCGATCCTCAAGAAGGACGATCCGCTCAGCGCAGCCGACCTGGCTGCCGGCGGCCACGAAACGTCCCCGCCGCCGCGTTTCACCGAAGCTTCGCTGGTGAAGATGCTGGAAGAACTCGGCATCGGACGTCCTTCGACCTACGCAGCGACCATCTCCACCATCATGGACCGCGGGTACGTCACCACCCGCGGCCAGGCACTGGTTCCGAGCTGGATCGCGTTCTCCGTGGTGCGCCTGTTGGAGGAGCACTTCACGGATTACGTGGACTACGACTTCACCGCAGAAATGGAAGAGGACCTGGACCGCATTGCCCGCGGCGAAGCCGGCCGCGTGGAGTGGCTGAACCAGTTCTACTACGGCGACCGCGTTGAAACCGGCCTGCACACGATCGTGAACGACCTCGGCGAAATCGACGCGAGGGCCGTGAACTCGATCGAGATTGCTGACGGAATCGTGCTGCGCGTAGGCAAGTTCGGCCCGTACCTGGAGCGCCCGCTGCCTGCGGATGCACCGGAAGGCACCGAGCCGGACCGCGCCAACGTTCCCGAGGACCTGGCTCCGGATGAGCTGACCGCTGAGAAGGCGCTCGAGCTGATGAACAGCGCCGGACCCGAGGAACGCGTCCTGGGCGAAGACCCGGAAACCGGCCGCACGATTGTGGCACGCAACGGCCGCTACGGGCCCTACGTGATTGAACTGATCCCGGAGATTTCGGCCGAGGAACTGGCAAACCAGCCGGTGGAGTACTACAAGAACGGCAAGCCAAAGCCGCCGAAGAAGCCCGTCAAGGTCAAGCCGCGCACCGGCTCGCTCTTCAAGTCCATGAGCGTTGAAACGGTCACCCTGGAAGACGCCCTGAAGCTGATGCGCCTTCCGCGCGTGCTCGGGACAGATGCCGAGGGCAACGAGATCACGGTGCAGAACGGCCGGTTCGGGCCCTACCTCAAGAAGGGCACCGACTCCCGGTCGATCGGCTCCGAAGAGGAAATCTTCACCATCACGCTTGAGCAGGCCCTGGAAATCTACTCGCAGCCAAAGCAGCGCGGCGGACGTCAGGCAGCTGCCCCGCTGGCGGAGTTCGGTACCGATCCGGTGTCGGAGAAGCCCGTAGTCGTGAAGGACGGCCGGTTCGGGCCGTACATCACCGACGGTATTACCAACATCACGGTTCCGCGGTCCATGGCCATCGAGGAGCTGACCCGGGAACGGGCGCTGGAACTGCTGGCCGAGAAGCGCGAAAAGGGGCCGGCCAAGAAACCGGTCCGCAAGCGCGCCGCAGCGAAGAAGTAAGCACGTGCCCGTTGCCGTGCACGCCCTCCTGACCCCTCGCCGGGGCCGGGAGCGCGTGCGCGGCAACCGCGGCGCGATAATGGAACCATGCGTCTAGGCGTCCTGGATATCGGCTCAAATACCGTCCACCTGCTGCTGGTGGACGCGCATCCCGGTGCCCGGCCGGTTCCCTATGCCTCCCATAAACGGCCGCTGCAGCTGGTAACGCACCTGGACGACGACGGCGCGATCACGGCCGAAGGGCAGCGGCTCCTGGTGGAGTTCGTGCTGGAAGCACGGAACTTCGCCGCCCGGCACCGGGCCCAGGACCTGCTCGCCTTCAGCACCTCAGCCATACGGGAATCGGCAAACGGCCCGTTGGTGCTCGAGCACGTGGAGGAGCAGACCGGCGTCGCCCTGCGGGAGCTAAGCGGACGGCAGGAAGCCTCGATGACCTACCTGGCGGCCCGGCGCTGGTTCGGCTGGGGTGCAGGCAGCCTGCTGGACCTGGATATTGGGGGCGGGTCCTTCGAACTGGCGCAGGGACAGGACGAGCTGCCCGACGTCGCCGTGTCCGTCCCGCTGGGAGCCGGACGCCTCACCCGGGACTGGCTTCAGGGAGACCCGCCCACACCCCGCCGCGTGGCTGCCCTGCGGGCCTACATCAGGGACACAGTGGAGGATGCGGTGTTGGATTTCCTCCCGTACGGAACACCCCATGTGGCGACAGGAACCTCGAAGACTTTCCGCTCACTGGCCCGCGTCTGCGGTGCGGCCCCCTCAGCCGCCGGCCCCTACGCCAAGCGGAAGCTGCGCCGAAGCGACCTCTCCCAGCTTGTCCTCCGGCTGTCCGGGATGACCGCTGCGGAGATTTCCCGGCTGGACGGCGTCTCGGTGCTGAGGGCTCCCCAGCTGCTGGCCGGAGCCCTGGTCGCGGAGGCCGCCATGGAAGCGTTTGACCTCAAGTCCCTGCGCATCTGCCCGTGGGCGCTGCGCGAGGGACTGATCCTGCAGCGGTTCGACACGCTGCGTTTCGATACCCCGGGCCCGCTGCCGGCCGGGCCTGAAACATACCCGCAGGAACCGGCCGGGGCGCTGGTCCTGGCTGCCGCCGGTGAATCGAACAGAAGTGCGAGCACAACATGACCCTAACCTCACCCAAGCCCGTCCAACCCGCCTCCAACCTGCCGAGCATCCCGGTGGCGCTGTCCAGTTCTTCGGTCTATCCGCTCTCCGTCCATGACACTTTTGCGGTGGCGCATGACCTCGGATACGACGGGGTGGAGGTGATGGTCACGGGCAGCCAGATCAGCCGGAACCCGGAGACCCTGAAGAACCTGATCGAGCGGTACCGGATGCCGGTGCTCGCGATCCATGCTCCCACCCTCCTGCTGACACAGCAGGTCTGGGGCAAAGCATGGACCAAGATCGAGCTTTCCGCTGCGATGGCCGCCGAAGTCGGGGCGAGCGTCGTGGTGGCGCACCCGCCGTTCCGCTGGCAGACCGGCTATGCCGGAAACTTTGCTGAAGGCGTGCGGCACATTGCCGAGCAGTACGGCGTCACCATTGCAGTGGAGAACATGTATCCGTGGCGGGTCCGCGGCCGGGAAGCCAAAGCGTACCTGCCCCATTGGAACCCGCTTCCGGAACCCTACGAGCACGTGACCTGGGACTTCTCCCATGCGGCGATCGCGGGAATGGACTCCTACGAAGAGATCCGCAGGCTGGGGACCCGGCTGAGCCATGTCCACCTCACCGACGGAACACCCAACGGCAAGGATGAGCACCTGCTCCCCGGGGAAGGAACACAGCGCTGCGCGGAGGCCCTGCAGTACCTCTCAGAAACGGGGTACACGGGGACCGTGGCCATTGAAGTCAGCACCCGCAAGGCCAAGGAGCCCGGAGAACGGGAAGAAATGCTGCGCCAGACACTGGAGTTCGCCCGCGTGAACCTGAACCAGGTCCTGGACGAATAACGGCCGGTAACAGGCCGGAAGCCGGCGGTTAAACGAGTGGGTGCCGACGACTGCAACGGGACGGTTGGGGGGAACATCCACGAATCGCCGGCACCACAGGGCCGGAAAACCGGCCCTTCATCACTCGCACCTCCAAGAGGCAGTATCAACAGTAAGCACCAACGATGTGCAGGACCATTGAGGAAGCTGGATGTTTGCTCCGAATGCCGTGTTCGGGGCGGCGGGAAGGGCATGAAAGAATCGGGCCATGCCCACTTCTCCCCGAATCACTTTCCTCGGCTGCGGCTCCATGAACGAAGCCATCCTCGGCGGCATCCTCGCCGGGGGCTTCCCCAAGGACCGGGTGACGGCCACCGTCCGCAGGTCCGAACGGGCCGCTGAGCTGCGTGTTCGCCACGGGATCACCGTCTTGGCAGGCTCGGAGGACGCTGCCGCGAACCGGAGCGCCGCGGCGGAAGCTGACGTGCTGATCGTCGGCGTCAAACCCGCAGGCGTGCGTGCCATGCTCACCGAGGTGGGGCCGGTGCTCAAGTCCGGCGCCGTCGTCGTGAGCGTTGCTGCCGCGGTGCCGCTGGACCTGATGGAAGCCGCCCTCCCGGCCGGGGCCCAGGTCATCCGCACCATGCCCAACACTCCGGCCAAGCTGGGCCGGGGCGTGACCGCACTGTCTGCCGGAACTGCTGCTGCGCCGGCGTCCGTGGACCTGGTGAGCTCGCTCCTTGCGGGAACCGGGCGCGTCGTCCAGGTGCCCGAAGAGCAGATCAACGCTGTGGGTTCAGTCAGCGGCTCCGGACCCGCCTACGCCTTTTACCTTGCCGAAGCCATGGCGAAGGCCGGAGCGGAACTGGGGCTCGATCCGGAACTGGCAGCCGTGCTCGCCGCCGAAACCCTGGCCGGCGCCGGTGCCATGCTGGCCCAACCCGGAGCCGACGCCGCGGCCCTCCGCAGGGCCGTGACCAGCCCCAACGGGACCACGGAAGCGGCTATCGGAGTCTTCGCGGACCGGGACCTGCCGGGCATCATTGCCGCCGGCATGGCCGCGGCTGCCGACCGCTCTGCGGAAATCACCGGTGAGCTGAACGCCGCTCCCTAGCGGATTCAGCCCGCTACGGGCGCGAGGCGAACCGTTCCAGCAGGTCCACGTGGCCGGAAACGATGAGCACGTCCCGGCTGGAGACCCGGGTATCCGCCTGGGCGTACGTGAAATCCTCGCCCGGCGACTTCACTCCGACGATGGTCACTCCGTACTTGGACCGCACGTTGGATTCGCGCAGGGTGAACCCCTGGGTTTCCTTGGGCGGGTACATCTTGACGATCGCGAAGTCGTCGTCGAACTCGATGAAGTCCAGCATCCGGCCGCCCACCAGGTGTGCGGCCCGCTGGCCCGCGTCGGCTTCCGGATAGATCACGTGGTTGGCACCGATCCGGGTCAGGATCTTGCCGTGGGCGGGTGTGATCGCCTTGACCCAGAGGTGCTCGATGCCCAAGTCCACCAGGTTCACCGTGATCAGCACGCTGGACTCGATCGAAGTGCCCACGCCCACGACGGCGGCGGAGAAGTCCTGCGCACCCAGCTGCTTCAGCGCATCAATGTTGGTCGCGTCCGCCTGGACCACGTGTGTGAGCTTTCCCGAGGCCTTCTGCACGAGGTCCGGGTCCCGCTCGATCGCCAGGACTTCACGGCCCTGCTTCACCAGTTGCTCGGCGGTGGCGGAGCCGAAGCGTCCCAGCCCGATGACCAGGACGGGGGCGTTGTGCGGTGGTCTCTCAGCCAATGATGGGCCTTTCTTCGGGGTAGTGGTACAGCGGCTTGCGTTGCCGCAGCGCCAGGGCAGCGGCCAGGGTGATCGTCCCAACGCGTCCGGCGAACATCAGGCCGGCCAGGATGTACTTGCCCGACGGCGGCAGCTCAGGACTGAGCCCAATGCTCAGGCCCACGGTAGCGAAGGCAGAGATCACTTCGAACAGTACCGGCTGCAGGGTTTCGTCCGTGACCAGCAGCAGGCCGATGGTAGCCGCCGCCACCATGGTTGCACCCAGGATCACCACGGAAATGGCCACGCGCAGGGCACCGGCCGGAATGTTCCGTCCGAAGGCCCGGACGTCCGTGTCGCCGCGTGCTTCGGCAACGATGGCGAGGAAGATCACGGCAATGGTGGTCACCTTGATGCCGCCGGCCGTCGAGGCAGAGCCGCCGCCGGCAAACATCAGCATGTCCGTGATGAGCAGGGTGGAGGCGTCCTGGTCCGCCATGTCCACCAGGCTGAAGCCGCCCGAACGCATCATCACGGAGGCGAACAGGGCGTGCAGGATCTTTTCTCCCACGCCCATCCCGGCAATGGTGCGCTGGTTGAACCATTCGAAAACCGCCCAGAGCAGCGTGCCGGCAACCAGCAGGACCAGTGACACCAGCACCGTGAGCTTGGTGTGCAGGTTCCACGCCCTGGAGCGCAGCCGGCTCTGCAGCAGGACCATGATGACCGGGAAGCCCAGACTCCCGATGAAGACGCCGATCATGATCGGCACCAGGACCCACAGGTCATGTTCATACGGCACCAAGCCGTCCGAGTGCGGTGTGAACCCGGCGTTGTTGAACGAGGAGACGGCATAAAAGACGGCGTGCCAGATGGCCTGGCCCGGTGACTCGCCCAGGATCATGAACCGGGGTGCCAGCACGGCGGCCAGCACCAGTTCAATCAGCACCGTGGTGCTGACAACAATCCGCAGCAGGTTGCCGACCTCGCCCAGGCGTCCGGTGTTCATGCCTTCCTGGGCAATCAGCTTGCCGCGCAGGCCCAGGCGCCGGTTCACGGCCAGTGCCAGCAGCGAAGCCATGGTCAGGATGCCCAGGCCGCCCACCTGGATGGCCACCAGGATGAGCACCTGGCCAAACGCGGACCAGTGGGTTGCCGTGGATACCACGGTCAACCCGGTGACGCAGACCGCCGAAACAGCCGTGAACAATGCATCATGCAGTGCGGTGGCCTGCCCCGAGGAGGAGGCCAGGGGCAGGGCCAGCAGGGCCGTAAACAGCAGGATGACAAGGGAAAAGACGATCAGTGCCAGCCGCGCCGGGGATGAGTTTGCCACGGTGTCTATGAAGTCCCGCGCTGCAACCACCAAGCCGAGGGGACGGCGCAGGTTGGTCTGCCGCGTCAGCTGAGGATCGGAAGCCATGGGTAGAAAAGTCCAGTTCTGTGCGCGGTGGTCCTGAATAGGTAGTAAACCACTTAACCCGGCAACCGTCGTTGCGGGACGCGTGGGCCTCATCGCGTAGCCTGTGAGCATGACCACTTCCGGGCTGAGCCTCCCCGCGATTCCAACACGCATCGTGTGGGACGAGTCCTTGCTGGGCTACAACTTTGGGCCCAACCATCCCATGAGTCCGCTCCGCCTGGACCTCACTGCCCGGCTCGCGAAGGAACTGGGAATCTTCGACCTGCCGCAGGTGAGCCTGGCCGAGTCGTTCGTCGCAAGCGATTCCCAGCTGACCAGGGTGCATCTGCCCGAATACGTTGCCGCCGTGCGGGATGTCAGCAGCAATCCAGGGCAGGCAAATGAACCGCTGGGACTGGGCACGGAAGACGACCCGGCTTTCGAGGGCATGCACGAAGCGAGTGCCCGGCTCTTTGGCGGGTCACTGGCAGCCGCTGAGGCAGTGCTGTCCGGCGAAGCGCTGCACGCAGTGAACTTCAGCGGGGGAATGCACCACGCCGCGGCCGGCAAGGCGTCCGGGTTCTGCATCTACAACGACGCCGCTGCCGCCGTCGACCGTTTCCTTGCGGCGGGCTACACCCGCGTCCTCTACATCGACGTAGACGCCCACCACGGCGACGGCACGCAGTCGATCTTCTGGAACGACCCGCGCGTCATGACCATCTCCCTGCACGAGACGGGGCTCTCGCTCTTCCCGGGCACGGGATTCGCCAACGAAGCCGGGGGACCGGATGCGCCGGGCACGGCGGTGAACGTGGCGCTGCCGCCGGGCACCTCGGACGCCGGCTGGCTCCGGGCCTTCCACGCCGTCGTCCCGCAGCTCACCGGCGCCTTTGAGCCCCAGGTGATCATCAGCCAGCACGGCTGCGACGGACACCGGGACGACCCGCTGTCCAACCTGCGCCTTTCCGTGGACACCCAGCGGCAGGCAGCGCTGAGCATTTCCGGGCTGGCCGACCAGTTCAGCGAGGGCCGCTGGGTGGCCACCGGCGGCGGAGGCTACAACGTCGCCAGCGTGGTTCCGCGCTCTTGGGCCCTGCTGCTGGCGGTCGCTGCGAACCAGCGAATGCCCGTGACGACGCCGGTTCCGGCCGCGTGGCGCGACTACGTCCGGGAACGGCACGGCATAGATACCCCGAAGGCGATGGGCGACGGCGTGGACATGTGGTGGCGGTCCTGGGAAGTCGGCTACGACCCCAATGACGACATTGACCGGACGGTCATGGCCACGCGCAAGGAGATCTTCCCGCTGCACGGGCTGGACCCCTGGTTCGACTAGGCCGCTGCACGTCCCGGGGAAGGGAAGGCTGCCGGCGGGAAACGCCGCCGGGGATATGTACCGCTAAGGTAATGCCTATGGTCATTGACGATGTATTCGCTGTCATCGCGGAAGGGACCCGGCGGGAGATCCTCGGGGCCCTCCGCGGCGGGGACAAATCCGTTGGAACGCTGGTTGAAGAACTGGAGGTCAGCCAGCCCACGGTGTCGAAGCACCTGAAGGTCCTGCGCGAGGCCGGTCTGGTCACCATGCGCGCTGACGGCCAGCGCCGCTACTACGGGCTGAAGACGGCTCCCCTCGATGAAGTAGTACTATGGCTAAGCGCATTTGATCTGCCATCACTTACCGCCGCCCAGCCCACCACTCCGCGTCTGGCCGGCGTCGCCGCCGGACTGGAGACAGCCGAAACACGCGGCGGCCGGTCCCTGTTCGCCGGACGCCCGGCGTCCGACCCCGGCCGGCAAACCGCAGCCGCTGCCGCGGCCGCGCAGCTGCCGCCGGGGGCCGCCGAGCACCTTTCGGCATCCGACGCCAGCGTCCAGCAGCAGCTTGGCCGCACCGTCGGCCGCGCCGCGGAACGCGCCGCTGATCTGCTGGGTTCACTGCCCAAGTTCCGCCGCCGTCGCCCCTAGACGGCATCCCGCACCGGTCCTGGATCGCGCACAGGCACCAATCGGTCTAGCGTATTAAGCGGGAGGGGATCACCAAAGGAGCAACACATGGACGCAACTCTTACCCGCGTGCGCGACGAAGTATTCCGCCGCAATCCCGGCGAAACCGAATTCCACCAGGCGGTGGTAGAAGTCTTCGACTCCCTTGAACCGGTGCTGCGCAAGCATCCCGAGTTCGGCGAAGCCGCCATCCTGCAGCGCATCTGCGAACCGGAGCGCCAGATAATCTTCCGGGTCCCGTGGGTCGACGACTCCGGACATGTGCGGATCAACCGCGGCTTCCGCGTTGAATTCAATTCAGCGCTGGGCCCGTACAAAGGCGGACTGCGCTTCCACCCGTCCGTCTATCTGGGCATCGTCAAGTTCCTCGGCTTCGAGCAGATCTTCAAGAACGCACTGACCGGCATGCCCATCGGCGGCGGCAAGGGCGGCTCCGACTTCGATCCCCGGGGAAAGTCCGACGCCGAAGTCATGCGGTTTTGCCAGTCCTTCATGACCGAGCTGTACCGCCACATCGGGGAGTACACTGACGTCCCCGCAGGCGACATCGGGGTGGGCGGCCGCGAGATCGGGTACCTGTTTGGACAGTACAAGCGCATTACCAACCGTTACGAGTCCGGCGTCCTCACCGGCAAGGGAGTGAGCTGGGGCGGGTCCCTGGTCCGCCCCGAAGCGACCGGCTACGGAGCGGTGATGTTCGTCGAGGAGATGCTCAAGACACGCAACCTCAGCCTGGACGGCCAGCGGGTCATCGTCTCGGGCTCCGGGAACGTGGCCATCAACGCCGTCGCGAAGGCACAGGAGCTGGGCGGCAAGGTCATTGCCTGCTCGGACTCCGGCGGCTACGTCGTGGACGAAGCGGGCATCGATGTTCCGCTGCTGCGCCAGATCAAGGAGCATGAACGCGGCCGCATTTCGGAGTACGCGGCGCGCAGGGGCAGCGGAGTCTCCTACGTAGCCGGCGGGTCCGTCTGGGACGCCGGTGCGAACGTCGCCCTTCCGTGCGCCACCCAAAACGAGTTGGGCGAACAAGACGCCGTCTCGCTGGTCAAATCCGGTGTGGTCGCCGTAGCCGAGGGCGCGAACATGCCGTGCACTCCCAAGGCGATCGAGGTGTTCCAGGAAGCGAACGTCCTCTTCGGCCCCGGCAAGGCTGCCAACGCCGGCGGCGTGGCCACGTCGGCGCTGGAAATGCAGCAGAATGCCAGCCGTGATGCCTGGTCCTTTGAACACACCGAACAGCGGCTGAGCCAGATCATGGTGAACATCCATGACCGGTGTGCCGAAACGGCGGAACATTACGGGTCTCCCGGCAACTACGTCGTGGGCGCCAACATCGGCGGCTTCGTCAAGGTCGCCGACGCGATGCTGGCGCTCGGCGTCATCTAGTCAACCGCGCCGCGTCCAGCCCGGGGGCCCCGCTGAGCGGGCTGTAGGCCGAGAGCAGCCTGACATGCTCCGGGCTGAGGTCGGCGATGCGGTCCACCCCCATGAGCGCCAGCGTGCGGGCGGCCTGGGCGGAGAGGATCTCGATGGTCCTGTCCACCCCGGCC